>JAFSVD010000065.1 GCA_017450275.1 Desulfovibrio sp.
CCTCCGATAGGTTTATTGAACCGCCCGGAAGTCCAGCTTGTTAGCCATATTTTGAAATTTGACTTTTTCTGCCCTCCTCTGGGGCTTGGCTGATAATCAAGCCTTTGGAGCATCCTGCTGGCATGCCCTTCCAATATTGTAGCCCCGCCTAAGACCCCTTGGAAGTGCGTTTTTGAGAATACCTTGGACTGGTGACTGGTTCAATATACCTCTAGAAGAGTAATAGTACGGGAGAATTTAGACATTTTATTACAACTCTTCTGGTTTATTTTTCTCTAGTGGTCTATTTCATTCACATTGTAGAAAATCCACGGCCGCAGATTGCACCCAGTTCCACATCCAGCCGATATAGTACATTTCCAGCTGAGGAACTGGGGAGAATCTGAATCCGTCATTCGTTGCCAGCGAGCAGTGGGGAAGAAACGGGTACAATGCACAGGCGGGAAAAACGAACTTTTGTAGATTTTAAGCTTACCATGTATCATTTTAGGGATAATTTCTTTTCATGTTTTACAAATAAACCAATCCTTCATTGTGTTAATTTCTTAGTAAAAATATTGTAATATATGGAATATTACTAGAATTCACATCTTATTTAATATTGTAGTGCAGAAATGTAAAGGGATATAAAATAATACCTCATATTTAAAGAAAGAGTTGTAATTCTAAATATGTTGTTTTTTTGGGAGGGTACTTTTTGTGCTTTAAAATTACTTGAAGGGTAATTCTCTACGATGTGAATGAAATAGACAGCTAGGAGAAATAGATAGTTCGTTCGTCGGAATTTTCCGATCCTCTCACGGCCTGCACCGAGTATACCCATTGACTGGCCAGATATTTTGTCAAATACCCTTAATCGATCAATTTGCGATGATGGATAATCGGCTTGGGCTCGGTATAGCTTGGTGGCCTGTATCCCATCGTGTGGGGTGGTGGAGGCGGTCTATGCCACATAGAGTGGGGTGGTGGGGGAGGTCTGTGCCCCATGTCGTGTTGAGGAGGTCTGTGCCCCATGTCGTGCTGGGGAGGTCTATGCCCCATGTCGTGCTGGGGAGGTCTGTGTCCCATATCGTGGGGTGGTGGGGGCGGTCTGTGCCCCATAGTATCTGGGTGGTGGGTTGGCTGTCTGTGGCCAGAGGGCGAGGTGACTGTGATGCGATCGCCACTATGGTACACCCCTTGGGCAAAGCACGGGGATGCGAGGGTTAAGGAGCCAAAAAGGAAGGAACATACGAGAAGAGGATGCATGGAAATGCCTCCTTCGAAAAGCTATTGCGGAATGCCTTTGTCCTGCCATTCGGCAATAGGAGCTGTGAAGGTGAGCGTGCACATGGTATCGGTCGTAATTTGTTCGACACCAACCAGATCGCGAGGCCCATAGCGCAAAATAGCCGTATAGGAGTTCATACTATCAAGGCAGTCTTCGCGATTTTGCAAATCCAGATACAAATAGTCCGTATTGAGATCTTGCGATGTCGCCCGATAAAAGTCCCAAATCGCCCGTCTGGCTCCTTCCTTGCCGGCCTGTTTCATGGCAGCAAAGACATCGAGCTGTTTGCCGCCGCTCGAGAGAAGGACAGGCACAAAACGCCGACCGGAGTCGAGCCAGCCATTGATGATGGGAGCAACCTTGGCAGGGGTGAGGTTGATGATATCAATCGATATCAGGCGATTTCTGCGAAAATTAAAGCGTTGGTACCAAATCTCCCGAAAAAAGATGATAGGGTTTCTACGGCACAGACTGTCCATACGATCGGCACATTCTGTGGCATCGCAGGCGTCTAAGACATCCTGATAGGACATGCCATAGTAGAAGTCTTCAAAGAGGCGGATCTTTTTGCTCTCGTCCTGGCAGGCACAGCAGAGGAGGAGGCACAACGCGGCAACATACAACAAGCAACGAAAACGCATGGCAAAACCAAACGAACGTTATCGTTCGTGTTTTTTGGGCAGGGTGGGAGGCTCAACCGCAACGGTCGGTGCCGTCTCTCCCCCAGCTTGGAGAAGTTTTGCCAAATGGCGATGGGCAAGGCGTCGTTCGCTCTCGGTCACCGGTGGCATATCTGGTGGTCTTGTGCCTTTCAGATCATTGCCCTCTTCAAGGATGACCAGAGCTGCAGCCATTTTGCCCATGACACAGAAAAAACGCCGTGGATCCCAGCCCCGTTGTTTAATCCAAGCGGCCGTCTTTGACGAATAGAGAAAATCCGGACGTCCTTCGGTTAAGGAAGGATGGGCTTCTTCGTGCTGCGCAAGAGCCCATGCCCGAAATTGGGGCAGTATCCGAAGAAAACGGAGGAGTTCTTCTTCCGTGACAGCGTTTTGTCTGTCATAGACCGTCCGCTCGACTGACGCCTTTTTGGATTCGGCACAAGCAGCGTTTTCAGGGAGAACTCCTGCGAAAAGGCCGAGAAGGGCAAGTATGGGAACGATTTTTAGCATACAGACTAATATTGAACGGCACTGATTTTTGAGAGTTTACTCATGTTGTGATAGCTTTCCAAATAGCGCATTGTCCCGGTTTTACTCCGAATGACGAGGGAATGGGTCACAGCATGGTTTGCCCGATAGTGGACGCCGTGGAGAAAATCGCCGCCTGAGATGCCGGTTGCGGCAAAGAAGCAATCGTCGCTTTTAATCAGGGTATCGGTGGAAAGGGTTTCCCGAAGGTCGATGTCGGCCTCTTGGATAGCTTCCTTTTCGACATAGGATTGGGGGTCAAGCCGAGCCACAATTTCACCGCCCATCCCTTTGAGGGCACAGGCCGATATAACCCCTTCAGGGGTTCCGCCGGTTCCCATCATAATGTCGACTTCGCTGCGGGGATCTGTTGCCATAAGAGCACCGGCAACATCGCCATCGGTTTGGAGTTGGATGCGGGCGCCGGCTTTGCGGATTGCTGCGATCAGGTCTTTGTGTCTGGGTTTGTCCAAAACAAAAACAACCAGGTCAGCCACACTTTTCCCCAGGGCTTTGGCGATGTGGGTGAGGTTGACATGCACCGGGGCGTCGATATCGACGACATTGCGGGCTTCGCCAGGGACAACGAGTTTGCGCATATAGAAGCTTGGCCCTGGATCAAACATGCTGCCGCTTGGCGCAACCCCGATGACAGAAATGGCGTTGGGACGCCCAAAGGCCAACAGATTGGTGCCTTCAACCGGATCCACAGCCACGTCGAGTTTGGGTCCAAAGCCTGAGCCCACGTGTTCGCCGTTGGCGAGCATGGGCGCCTTGTCTTTCGCGCCCTCGCCGATGATCACGCATCCGTCGATAGGCAGCGAGGAAAAACTGTTGCGCATGGCTTCAACGGCAGCACCGTCTCCTGCGTTCTTGTCACCCCGACCCAGCCAACGAGCGGATGCCAAGGCAGCAGCTTCCGTGATGCGAACGATATCCAGAGCCAGATTTCTCTCTGGTGCTTCAGCCATACTCCTCCTCCCTTATCGCAATGGTTTTTGTGTGGTATGCAAAAATTCTCGCATTGAGTATAAAAAATCGAGGATGAAATTGCAACGGGCACTCTTAAGCCTCAGCGTGCAGGCGTAGGCTTGTTCTTGCCTTTTTTGAGCTACTGCCCTACGGTTGCAAATCATCCGCAGACACCATTCCATAAGCGATGAAGGTCGTGTCTGCAATTTTGAGGGAGTGTGCGCAAACACGTGGTTTGCGTCAAAAGAGCTATGAGTGAATGTACGTTTTCTCCGTCTTTGTGTCATATCAATTTATCGGCACTCACCCGCAACTTCTTTCGCATGGGGGATCCCGCAGAGCTTTTGCCGGTCATTAAATCCGATGCCTACGGCCATGGGCTTATGCCCTGCGCCCGCGCCTTGGACAAGGCCGGTGCTATCAATTTTGCGGTGGGAACCGTGAGCGAAGGAAAAGCCTTGCGCCTTGCCGGTTTCCATCAACATATTGTGCCGCTCTTGGGAGCTGGAAGTCTGGACGATTGGCTGGTCTCCTTTTCCCTCGGCCTGACAACGCCCATTGTGGACATGGAGTCCTTAAAAATGGCTGCCCACACCTGCCCCGATCACGAGACCATGGGGGTTGCCATTGCGCTCAACTCGGGCATGGGGCGTCTGGGCTTTTCTGAGGCCGACATGCCTGATCTGATCGAAGGTCTGCGCCGCTATCCTATGCTCAAACCCGAACTGGTCTTTTCCCATTTTGCCTGCGCCGACATGCCAGAGGAAACAGAGTACACCGCGGCGCAGCACGATCGTTTTTCGGGCATGGCCAAGGCCTTGCGGGCGTTCTTCCCCTCCTTGGTCACAAGTCTCAACAATTCCGCAGGCATGCAGACCTACCCCCATACTGCCAATGAACTGCTCCGTCCAGGCATCACCCTCTATGGCGGCAATCCTTTCCACGGCACCCCGTGGGCGTCCAAGGCCAGTGGTTTTGAATGGGTGATGAGCGTCAGTGCCCCGATTTTGCAGATCAGGCGTCTGCAGGCTGGGGAGAGCACCTCCTACGGTCGTCTTTTTACCGCACCGCACCCCATGACTATTGCTGTTTTGGGCATTGGCTATGCCTCTGGTTTTGCCCGGGCTCTTTCCAATATGTGCGATGTTTTGATCAAGGGCAGGCGTTGTCCGCAAATCGGGCGCGTTTGCATGGGCATGATCATGGTCGACATCTCTGCCATTGCTGGGGTGGAGGTTGGCGATTTGGCTTGGATTTTAGGGGGCGATCCTTTGCCTGGTCAGCGCAGCGTCAATGCCGATGAAATGGCCGATGCCCTTGGCACCATTTCCTATGAGGTGCTTTGTCGCTTTGGGATGAGCAATCAACGCATCTACCATTAGCCAATTAGCTATGGTGGTACGGGGTCTTATGCAGGATGGTCTCTGCGCGGTAGAGTTGTTCAAAAAGAACGAGCCGTGCCAGTTCATGGGGGAGGGTCATTTGCGAGAGGGCAAGGGTGTATTTGGCTTTGGCCGCTATGTCTTCCGATACGCCAAACGCTCCGCCCACAATAAAACTGGGACTGCCGACGCCGTTGGCGTCAAAGCGTGCCAGAAGATTCGCAAAGGCTGTTGTTGTGTACTCTTGACCCCGTTCATCGAGAAGAATGAGAATGGCGTCCTTGGGCAGCGCCTCTTCGATGCGCATGCCTTCCTGCTTTTTGCGTTGCGCAATACTTGCCTGGGCATCGCCTTCTTTGAGCAGGGGATAGGTGATCGAACGCCATTTTTTGAGGCGCTTCAGATATTCCTGGCATCCTTCCTGGATAAAGCTTTGTTTCAGCCGGCCGATACAGAGTATGTGAAAAGGTCGCCCTGCCATGTGTGATACCTCCTCATCTGGGGTGAATTCCCTCTCCGATGTAGCCCAAGCCTGTCTTATAGACGGAGGGATTCTGCTCTTTCCAACCGAGACATGGTATGCTGTTGGCGCAAAAATGTCTGCAGCCAAGGCGCTCGCAGCGCTTGGATGGATCAAGGAGCGCCCTTCGACCAAACCCTTTCCCTTAGCTGCCTGCGATCACCACCAGGTTGCCCGTTTTTGCCAAACAGAGGCGGTTGATCCCAGCTTGCTCGCCTTGTGGCCTGCACCGCTCACCGTGCTCTTGCCCAAACGAGACGATGTGTCCTTGGATCCTTCGCTTGTCAATGGGCGGGGCGAGGTGGCTGTTCGCGTCGCTGCCCATCCCATGCCAAGGCTCTTGGCACGGGTGTGCGGCGAATTGGTGACAGTGAGTAGCGCCAATTGCGCAGGGCATTCTCCTGTGCGATTTCGAGCCGAGCTTGATCCTGTTTTGCTTGAGCGCATTCGTGCTTGTGAGGCCAAGGGCATTCCTTGTGCTGTTGTTGAAAGCCCCCTTGCCCCCCAGGGGATTGCCCCTTCAACGATTGTGCGGCCAACAGCAAAAGGGCTTGAACTTGTCCGCGACGGGGCGTTTTCTCAAAAAGAGCTTGCCAAGGCAGGGTTTTCGTGTTTTGTGCCAAAGGGATAAAGCAGACTCAATCTGTACAAATATATAATAGTGTGTATGTATGGATAGATTACTGAAAATCGGTGAAGCGGCGAAAGTGTTGGGCGTATCCATCTCGACCCTTCGTCGTTGGCAGAAAAAAGGCAAAATCGTGCCCGTCCTCACCCAAGGTGGACATCGTCGCTATGACATGTCAAAACTGCTTTCGCGAGATTGTTGTGCAGCGAAGAGCAAGGAGCGCACAACGATTGCCTATGTTCGAGCAGCAAGTCCTGACCAGAAAGCCGATCTTGAGCGTCAGAAAGAAATTCTTGAAGAGTATTGTACAAAAAACGGTTGGACGTTTGAAATACTGACTGATTTTGGAAGCGGCATCGATTATCACAAGCAAGGTTTGAAGCAGCTACTCAAAGCGATTTTGGCAGAGCGTGTCAGTCGTCTTGTTATCACGCATAAAGACCGGCTTTTACGTTTGGGTGCCGAGTTGATTTTTGCTCTTTGTGAGTCCAAGAACGTCGAAGTTGTCATTGTCAACGACGATGAGGATACGAGTTTTGAGGAGGATGTAGCCACGGACGTGCTTGAGATTATCAACGTTTTTTCAGCGCGCTTGTATGGCATTCGTTCTCGAAAAAATCAGATGATGCTTGAGGCATGCAAGAAGGCTGTCTTGGACAACATGGATGAAGAGAACGGAGAGTCGTAATGGAAGCACATCGTGAATGTCCCCACTGCGGGAAAACCTATACGGGGTTTCGCAACCCCACCCCGGCCGCGGATGTGATCATCTATGAACCCTCGTTGGGTATTGTCGTCATTGAGCGTAAAAACACCCCGAAAGGCTATGCTATTCCCGGTGGCTTTATCGAGGAAGGGGAATGGGCGGAAGAGGCTGCGGTTCGGGAGATGCGCGAAGAAACAGGGCTTGAGGTGGAGCTGCTTGGGCTCTTGGGGCTCTATTCCAATCCCGACCGCGATCCTCGCTTTCACACCATGACTGCGGTGTATGTGGGAAAACCCAAGGATGCGAAGCAGCTCCAAGCCGGAGACGATGCCAAGCACGCAGCCTTCTATCCGCTGGAGAGCTTGCCAAAGCCCTTGGTCTTTGACCATGAGCAGGTTGTGCACGATTTTTCTGACTATCTTTCGGGAAAACGTTCTCTAGCGCCCTTGGATGCTTCGTATTGTGCGCGGCGGAGGGCTCAATGAGCTATCGCTCACTCGCCCATTGTGTCAAAGATTTAGAGGCAATTGGCCAAGTTCGGCGTATCGATGTGCCGATCGACCCCAATCTGGAAATGGCTGCTCTTCAGCGTCGGGTCTTTGCCGCCAAGGGGCCTGTGCTTTTGTTCACCAATGTCCTTGGCACCCCCTTTCCCATGGTGTGCAATCTCTTTGGCACTATGGAACGGCTTGAATACATTTTTCGCCAAGAACTGCCTGTGCTTGAGAGCCTGTTTCACGAGGCTCGATCCTTTGCCAACATCGTGCAGCATCCCTTTCGCAACCTCTTGCGTTTAGGCTCCTTGCTTTCTTCGGCCTTGCGTACGGGTGTTCGAACCATTTCGCCTGAAAGCGCCCCTGTTTTGAGCAATACCTGTTCCTTGGATGCCTTGCCCCGTCTTGTTTCTTGGCCTGAAGACGGAGGGCCCTTTATCACCTTGCCCCTGGTCTACAGTGAAGACCCCATAGCGCCTGGAACGGCTTCGTCCAATCTTGGGATGTACCGCATCCAAATGGGGGGCAATGCCTATGAGCCCAATGAAGTGGGATTGCACTATCAGATTCATCGGGGGCTTGGGGTACACCATGCGCATGCACTCCAAAAAGGCCAGGCGCTGCCGGTCAATATCTTTGTCGGCGGTCCTCCTGAGCTGACCCTGGCTGCTGTTATGCCTATGCCAGAGGGGATGAGCGAACTCCGTTTTGCCGGGCTTCTGGGTGGATCCGTCACCATGGCTCATCCCAAGGATGGACAGCTTCCTGTCATGGCTGATTGCGATTTTTGCATTCAGGGGCATATTGCTCCAAAGACCAAGCCTGAAGGTTCTTTTGGGGATCATATGGGCTACTACAGTTTGCAGCATCCCTTTCCCGTGCTGACTGTTGAAAAAGTCAGTCATCGGAACAATGCGCTCTGGCCCTTTACGACTGTTGGGCGTCCGCCCATGGAGGATACGGTCTTTGGTACCTTTATCCACCGTCTGACAGCGCCCTTGGTTGGCAAGGTCTTTCCGGGAATCCATAGCGTCCATGCTGTGGATGCCTGTGGTGTTCATCCGCTGCTTTTGGCCTTGGGGCATGAACGCTATACCCCCTATGCCATACAGACAAAACCCCAGGAATTGCTGCGAGAGGCCTTCCATTTGCTTGGTACCAGTCAGACTGCTCTGGCCAAATACCTTCTCATTGCCAGCAAGGACGATGCTCCGGCCTTGACGGTCAATGATGTTGGGCATTTTCTCTCCCATGTGCTTGAGCGGACGGATTTTGCCCGTGATCTCCATTTTCTTTCTCATGTCCCTTGTGATACCCTCGATTATTCGGGCTCTACCTTGAATCATGGTTCAAAACTCATTTGGGCTGTAGCCGGTGAGCGCAGAAGGGTGTTAGGGACAGAAATCCCTGCCTTCCCAGAGCTTCCTGAGGGCTTTCGCAATGTGGTTCTCATTGCCCCTGGTATTCTTGCCTTTGAAGGTCCCAAGCACCAAGTCAGACGCGGGGAACAGGATCCTGTGCTCTTTGCCTTGGCGCAGGCCTTCGACGATTGGCCCTTTGGCGAGCATTTTCCCCTTCTCGTCTTGGTGGATGATGCAGCCTTTGTGGCGCGCCATTTTGCCAATTTTTTGTGGGTTACCTTCACGAGAACAGACCCAGCAACGGATTCCTACGGAGCGAAAGAAGGTTTTGTGGGCAAACAATGGGTCTGTCAGGCACCCTTGATTCTCGATGCCAGATCCAAGCATTTTCATCCCAAGGTCTTGGAGGAGGATCCTGCCACGATACAGCGCATTGAATCCCTTGCTCAAGCAGGAGGTCCTCTGGCTGGATTGTGGTGACACTGCTTTTCATTGCTTGTCAATTGAGGAGGTATTTCTATGCGAAAAATGCTTGCGCTTTGTGTTGCGGCCTTGCTGAGTCTGCCTGCCGTTTCGCACGCTCTGCCCAGTTCCTCTCAACCCACCCCGCCGGCCATGCCTGGGGTTCAAAAACCAGCCATGCCGGGAATGACTAAACCCAGCATGCCTGGGGTGCAAAAGCCTGCTATGCCGGGAATGACTAAGCCCAGCATGCCTGAGGTTCAAAAGCCAGCCATGCCGGGAATGACTAAACCCAGCATGCCTGAGGTGCAAAAGCCAGCCATGCCAGGAATGACTAAACCCAGCATGCCTGGGGTGCAAAAGCCAGCCATGCCGGGAATGACTAAGCCCAGCATGCCTGAGGTGCAAAAGCCAGCCATGCCGGGAATGACTAAACCCAGCATGCCTGGGGTGCAAAAGCCTGCCATGCCGGGAATGAGTAAGCCCAGCATGCCTGGGGTGCAAAAGCCTGCCATGCCTGGGATGAGTAAACCCAGTATGCCTGAGGTGCAAAAACCGGCCATGCCTCGCTAGTTTTGGCATGCATTCCTTTTTTTCTGTGCCTGCGCCTGAGCTTGTGGTGCGAGGAGATACATATGCAGATTTCTCTCCTTCAAATACTCTCCCGAACCGGTGCCATTGCAGAAAACTGCAACGCTATTCTTGAGAAGGCTCGAGCATTTCCTGCGTCAGAACTGTGTCTTTGTCCTGCAAACGCGCTCTTCGGTTTTGATCTGGGATGTTGGTCGCAGTTCCCCTCGATGGAGCAAGGCATTGTTGATGCGCTCAATGTGCTGGCACAGCAGTCTCCAACACCGTTTCTTCTGCCTCTTCTCTATCCGTTTAAAGACGGCAGAGCCCCGGCCTTTTATTTGCTCGACCATGGCCAGGTGCAGATGTTGCCGCTCTCGCCCATTGAAGCGCAGTTTCGATCCCCTGAGACGCCGACGTTGAGCTTTTGCGAACTCCCTTGGAGGGGTGAGACCATCATCCTCTTGTTCGCTTTTTGTGAGAATCCCGACGCACGGCCTCTCGGGGTTTTGCAGCTTTTAGTGGATCCTGCGAGTTTGTGTATGCTTCCCAAAGGGAGTGCTGTCTTTGTGTTTACGCAACTGCCTTGGTGGCACGGCCTTGAGCTGGTCTTGGAAGCAGAAATGAGCGAGCTTGCCTGTTCGTTGCGTACCCAGGCTCTTTTGGTCAATCCTGTGGGGCTTGAAGATGGCATTCTCTACCATGGGCAAAGCTCGTGTTATGATCGGCTTGGTGCCTTGTCCATGCGACTCAAGGCCTTTAGCGAAGATGCGGGCTCGCTCGTTCTTCGCAAAGACGCTATTGCGAACTTTTCCCCTGATCCCGATTCGCAGGCGATGTCGCTTTCCCTGCTTTTTCGGGCTTTGGTCTTTGGCACACAGGAATTTGTCGCAACCAGTGCGTGTACAGAGCTGTTTATAGGTCTTTCTGGCGGCATGGATTCAGCCCTTGCCCTGGTCATTGCGTGTGAAGCGATCGGGAAAGAGCATGTGCATGCGGTGTTTATGCCTTCTCCCTATACGAGTGCGGAGTCTGTTGCGCTTGTGACCGAGATGGTTAAACGCTTTGGGGTTCCCTACCATGAGATCCCCATTGCCCATCTTATGGAGACCTATGCTGCTGTGCTTGGCGACGTTTTTGCCCACATGCCTGCTTCTCCGTCTGATACAACCTTTGAAAATATCCAGGCTCGCATTCGGGGAACCCTCTTGTGCGCGCTCGCCAATCGCGCCAATGGGCTTGTTGTCAATACGGGCAATAAAAGCGAAGCAGCCATGGGCTACAGCACCTTGTACGGCGATACCATAGGGGCTTTTTCTGTCTTGGGGGATGTGGAAAAAACACGCGTCTATGATTTGGCTGCGTGGTATAACGCCCATCATTCTGTGCAGATTCCCCAGGAGATTTTGACCCGTCCGCCTTCGGCAGAATTGCGTCCCAATCAAAAAGACAGCGATTCCCTCCCTCCGTACGAGGATTTGGATCCGTGCATTCAAAGTCTGCTCCAAGGCGTTCTCCCCACCGATTGTCCTGGTGAGGTCGCGGAAAGGCTTTTTCGAACAGAATTTAAACGCCGCCAAAGTCCTTTGGCGATCTGTGTTTCGCAAAAGACCTTTGGCCATACCTGGCGTATTCCCGTGACAGGGCATTTTTCGCCCAAATAGCCCTGCTCTTGCCTTGAGAGCATCCACCGTGTACTCTTTTTTTGTATGAACACGCAATTTTTTACCCTCGAACACCAGGATGGGAATGCCCGAGCAGGGATTGTGCATACCGCTCATGGGGATATCCCAACGCCTATCTTTATGCCCGTTGGGACAGTGGGTTCTGTCAAAGCCATTGCGCCTGATGATTTGGCTGCCATCGGGGCACCGATTATTTTGGGCAATACCTATCATTTGTATCTTCGGCCAGGAGATCACCTCATCAAACGCCGTGGCGGCCTGCACGCCTTTACCGCTTTTCCCGGCGCTTTTTTAACCGACAGCGGGGGATTTCAGATCTTCAGTCTTTCTTCGCTTCGGAAGTTGACCGAGGAGGGTGTCTCTTTTCGCTCCCATATCGATGGCTCGAGCCATATATTCACCCCGGAAAACGTTGTTGCCATCCAAGACAATTTGCAAAGCGATATCACGATGGTTTTGGATGAATGCGTTCCCTACGGGGCTGACTACGCCTATACGGAAGCGTCCATGGAGCGCACGTGCCGGTGGGCCAAAAGAGCTCGCCTTGCCTTTGAAGCGCTTGAGAGCAAGAACGCGCTTTTTGGGATTGTGCAGGGCGGTTTCTTCCATGATCTCCGTGCGCGCTGTGTTGAGCAACTCTTGGCCATGGATTTTTCGGGCTATGCCATTGGCGGTGTTTCGGTGGGCGAGCCCAAGGATGTTATGGAGGAGTTTGTGGAAAAAACAGCTCCTCTGCTGCCAGTGGCTGCACCACGGTATTTGATGGGGGTTGGAACGCCTGTGGATATTGTGCATGGGATTGCCAATGGCATTGATATGTTTGACTGCGTCATGCCAACCAGGAATGCCCGTAACGGAACGCTCTTCACCTCGCTTGGCAAAATTTCCATCAAGCGCAAGGAATACGAGGAAGACGATAGCCCTCTTGATCCGAATTGTTCCTGCTACACCTGCCGCACCTTTTCCAAAAGTTATCTGCGACATCTTTTCACAAGCCACGAATTGCTCTCCCATCGCCTGACCTCGATCCATAATTTGACCTATTATCTTACGCTTGTCCGCCAGGCACGCGAAGCAATCCTTGCGCATCGTTTTGCGGCTTTTGCGCAGCAGATTCGATCCCTGTATGCAGACTGTGTGATGGAATCAGCCTAGCTGTGGAGGTTTGTGATTTTTTATGAAACACTGTGGACGTATCGCCCTGATAGGGCCTCCGAATGCCGGGAAATCGACGGTTTTAAATGCCTTGCTCGGTCAAAAGATCACCATCGTTACCCCAAAGCCTCAGACAACCCGCAATCAGATTGTCGGTATTCTGACTGAAGGGGAAAACCAGGCGATCTTTTTAGACACTCCTGGTCTTACCCGCGTGCGCGGGCGTTTGAGCAAGAGCATGATCCAGGCCATCTGGGAAAGTTTGCGGATGTGTGACGTGTTGATGCCGGTTTTGGACGGCAATCTCTACGCACGCCATGGCGAACTTCTGGAAAAAGACATCGCGCCTCTTGCTGATGCTTTGGCGAGCGACAAAAGACCCAATATCGTCCTTGTCAATAAGATCGACTTATTTTCCGACAAAGCCTTGATGCTGCCCTTGTTTGAGCGTCTCCATGCCCTGTGGCCGCTGGCTGAGCTCTTTCCGATTTCAGCCTTGACCAAGGATGGTTTGGAGACGTTGCGGTCGCTGCTTTTTTCCAAACTCCCTGAAGGGGAGCCGGAGTATCCAGACGATCAGCTTTCCACTCAGCCTGTCCGTTTTATGGCGGCTGAAGTGATTCGGGAAAAACTGTTTTTGCATCTGCGCCAGGAAGTACCGTATTCGTGTGCTGTTGCGGTGGAAACATGGGAACACAGTGAGCAGACAGGGCAGACTGTTATCGGGGCTGTTATCTATGTCGCTAAACCCATGCACAAGGCCATTGTGATCGGCCATCAAGGCTCTTCCATCAAGCAGATAGGCATCGAAGCCCGCAAGGAGATCCAGGAGCTTTTGGGTGAAAAAGTCCATCTCGATTTGTGGGTCAAGGTCAAGGAGCATTGGACAGAAGATCCTGATTTCTTGCGGGATCTGGGCGTTCTCGGAGAGACGCTATGAAGGAGGAACTCCGTGATCGCTACAACGCTGTCCATGAAGCCATTGTCCAGGCTGCACGGACAAGCGGACGCAGTGTGAGCGACATTGCCTTGCTGTGTGTCACAAAATTTCATCCTATTTCGGTGATTTTTGATCTCCTTGCCTTGGGACACAGGCTTTTTGGGGAAAACTATGTCCAAGAAGCCAGAGAAAAAAGCAGGCAGCTCGAGGAAGCCGGCTTTGATGGATCATCGCTCTTTCATTTGATAGGGGCTTTGCAGCGCAAAAAAGCCTCCCAGGTCGTGGGCAATTTTGCCATGGTGCATTCGGTGGATAGCCAAGCACTCGCTTTGGCTCTTGAGAAGGCCTGCGTCCAAAAAGCCTGTACACAAGCGATCTTGCTCGAGGTGAATGTGGGGGACGAGGCACAAAAGGCTGGTGTCAACCCGAAAGACGCCCAAGCTCTGGCAGAGCTCATCCAAGGGCAATGTCCTCATCTGGATCTTCAGGGGCTTATGTGTCTGCCTCCGGTCTTTGATGCTGGTGAGGCCGCACGGCCGTATTTTGCCAGTTTGCGCACCCTTCGGGATGAGCTTGCCACCCATACTGGACTTCCTTTGCCGGTTCTCTCCATGGGCATGAGCGGGGATTTTATCCAGGCTATTGAGGAAGGGGCAACCATCGTTCGTATCGGAACCGCCATCGTCGGTCCAAGACCTGTGCGAGCAGTGTAGCAAGGCAAGCGCGAATGGGTGAGGGCGTTTTGTGGCCATGCAGAGGCACAACGGTTCAAAAAATGGCAGCAAGCGTTTGTTTCTGCACACCGTGCAGGGCTCTTGCTGCTTGGTATACTTGATCTGAAGGAGGAAACGGGAGTACAGGCATTGTTTGACTCTCGAAAGGCCTATGGCAAAGGAAAAAAAGAAAGCGCAGGCGTTACCTGAAGCAGAAGATTCCGCTCCAGCCCCGAAGAAGTCGAGGAAAAAGCGGATTCTTATTATTTTGATTGTCATCATCTTCATGCTGACCGGCGTTGGGGCGGGTGGATATTGGTGGTTTTTTATCCATAAACCCGGTGAACCCATCTTTTCCTCCAAGAAGGCGCCGGAAGAGAGCGAAGCCGCCCAGCAGCAGGCAGTGGAAGAAAAAGGCGCAACGCCCAAGAAAGGGGCTGAAGCCCAAGATCAGCAAGGCCGTATCGAGGCTGCTCGGGAATTGCCGAGATCCCGAGGCGTTGTTGTTCCCTTGCCGTTGATCACTGTGAATATTTTTGAAGGCGGCGGCCATCGCTATCTCAAGCTTGGCATGGAAGTGGAAGCCTCCAGAGACATCACCAAAGCGGTGAAGGAAAATGAGGCGCGCATCAGAGATTCCATTATCATGCTTTTGGCTGGTAAATCCTATAAGGAAGTGGCGTCGCCGGATGGCAAGGTGATGCTCAAGGTCGAAGTCGCCAATAGACTCAATCAGATATTGGGCGAACAGCGCGTGATTCGGGTCTATTTTACGGATTTTGTTGTGCAATAGGGTCTAATACGAGGAAGATTTCATGTCACAGGAAGATCAGGAAGCCATGGCTGCCCAATGGGCGGATCAGCTTGCCCAAGAGGGTAATGAAAACGGGAATAGATCGAAAGAATCGGATGAGGACGCCTTAGCCGCCCAATGGGCGGAAGCGCTTGCCGCGGATGAGCAACAAAATGAGGATCCATCGACGTTTGGAGGACCTGGAGCCGGAGCCTTTGCCGGTCAGGCAAAAGACGCGGAATTTAAAGATATGACAGAAATAGCTCGTCAGCCGAGGGACAAGCGGAATCGAGAACTCGATTTTATTTTGGATATTCCGCTCAATGTTTCCGCAGAGCTTGGGCGCACCAGGCTTATGATCAATGAATTGCTCCAACTGGGGCAGGGCTCTGTCATTGAGCTGAACAAGCTCGCTGGTGAGCCACTGGAACTCTATGTGAATGGCAAGCTCGTTGCTCGAGGCGAAGCGGTTGTTATCAATGAAAAATTCGGCGTCCGTCTTACCGATATCATAAGTCCTGTGGAACGGGTGAAACAACTTGGCTGATACTCTTCAATCGCAACCATTGGCGAACGCAACCAGGCAAACAGAGACTCTTGCCATCTCTTCCCCTCCCCTGACCCCCGATATCCCCTCCTTTACCTGGGGCGGGTATTGGCATGGCATAGGGGTGATGTTTCTTTTGTTGGGGATTTTGTGGTTTTTGTTGCGCATCGTGAAACGATATGGGCGTTTCAATTTTATGCCCAGGCAAGGTTCTCTCGATAAAGATGCCTTTTTTATGGAATCGCAGATGCCGATTGGGCGCAGCAAATGTCTTATGGTCGTTCGTTTTCTCAACAAACGTATGCTGCTGGGCGTGACAGAACAGAACATTACGGTTTTGGCGAATGAACGCATCCACGAGGAAGCTGATGAATCCGATTTTGAAGCGTATATGGACCTTTCTTCGAAGGCAAAGACAGAGCAAGACAAAGGCACTGATACTGTGTAGCATCGTGGTCTTGCTGGGGCTGGTCTTCCCAGTGGTCGCTGTTGCTGCACCGGATCTCGTTCTTCCTGGCATGCAACTCACCTTGTCAGGGAATTCGCCTCAGCCAGAAAAAGTCTCTGTGCTTTTGGAGATTCTGTTTGTCTTAACCATTCTCTCTGTTGCCCCCTCCATCATGCTCACGGTGACAAGTTTTACGCGGATCATCATTGTCTTTAGCTTTTTGCGTCAGGCAATGGGGGTACAGCAGCTGCCACCGACCCAGGTCTTAGCGAGCCTTGCTATTTTTATGACTGTTGTCATCATGTATCCGGTTGGCAAGGAGATCAACGATCGTGCGCTTCAGCCCTATCTTTCCGAGCAGATCGACTATAAAGTGGCTTTGGATCGAGCTCAGATCCCTCTGCGCAATTTTATGTTCAAGCATACAAGGGAAAAGGATCTCTCGGTTTTCTACGCCATTTCCAAGATGGAGCCGCCCAAAAACAGAGAT
Source organism: Desulfovibrio sp. (assembly GCA_017450275.1). Taxonomy (GTDB): domain Bacteria; phylum Desulfobacterota; class Desulfovibrionia; order Desulfovibrionales; family Desulfovibrionaceae; genus Desulfovibrio. Next base: position 16,327 of record JAFSVD010000065.1, read on the forward strand.
GAAGTGCCCTCCATGCTTTTGGCGGCAGCCTATGTGATTTCCGAGCTGAAGACCGCTTTTACCATCGGCTTTATGATCTATATCCCATTCCTGATTATGGATATGGTCATATCAAGCGTTCTTCTGGCCATGGGCATGATGATGTTGCCGCCCATGATGGTGGCGATGCCCTTCAAACTCTTGCTCTTTGTCATGGTCGATGGCTGGAATTTGCTCGTTGGATCCCTCGTGAACAGTTTTTTGCTTTAGATCGGAGTGTCACATTTCATTCATATTCTAGAAAATAGAAATGTATGACTCGCACCTTACCTTTGCTTGGATGCGAGTCTCGATGAAGTGTGGCACACAAAGACGTGATACGACAGGGTAAGGCAAGGTTGCAAAACCATGCCTTACCCTTATCACCTATCGGTGATGCCAAGCTGGTAGCTCTGGGATGTGGTCGTACCCAGTCTATGGCAACTTTACCAGCACTTTCTCGTGCTGTGTTTCGTGTTTCATTTTACGATTTTGCCTTATGAGTACAAAAGTTTGCGTAAAAGGATATAACGGAAATACATTATATCCAACAACACGCTGCGGGCATGTCCGTTGGCTTTTAAAAAATGGAAAGGCAAAAGTGATACGAAAAAAGCCTTTCCAA
>JAFSVD010000066.1 GCA_017450275.1 Desulfovibrio sp.
CGATGAGGTATGATCTGAACGTCAGCCTATCGATTAAGGCCGTAAGCAGAGCTGTATTCTGGAAAAGATCCGTCCACTCGGAGAAGGCAAGATTTGTGGTGATAATGATGCTTCCCCGGTTGAGGCTCAGGGGCGAGGAGAGACGGTGAGAAAAAGCTGCGCATGCGCGGCCACCCGGACTGGAGCCTTGAACTTTTACCCCTCTGGCTGTATGAGGGAGGGTATGAAGAAACAGAACAAAGCCATGATAAATGCTATCATCATGGTTCTTGCCAATTTTTCGGGCATAGGCATGGGTATTGCTTTCTACGAGCAGAAATGGCCTGGTCTCATCGGTGCTATAATTGCCATTTTGGCATTGCTATGTCTCGCATGGAGGTCAGAAGATGACGCCGATTAACATAGCTATCTTGGCTGTAATAGTGGGTTTAGGAGCATTAGGGCTCTTCCTCACCAGGAAGCCATCGTAAGTTTCCAAGCCCCTCCCACGAGGGGCTTTTTTGTTGGTTTCTAAGTAAAAGGACACCAGTTTCCAAGTTTTTGTGCTTAAAAAAGGCACTAAAAATGCAGTATCCGCTCATGTATAATCCCGCCCGTGAGCGGATACAGCTTTAAAGCAAGCGATTGAACAGGTTCAGAAACAGAAATATGGAATTGGAGTATTCCAATCCCATATTCTGTATCGTGTTGCGATGGTGATATCCTCAGAAGAAAAAACAATATTGTATGATTTTTCAAGAGAGATTGTATAGCATCGCAGGTTCAAAAAGGCTGAGGGGAATCAGCCTTTGCATTTTTCCACGAGGTTTCTGTATTTTTTGTGCGCGTCGATCGCTGTTTGGCATTGAATCATGGTGCCGTGGGCAAGGGAATTGCGGATTGCTCGCCAGGAGCAGGCAAGCTCATACAATTCTGGATCGTGTTTGCCTTTGAGGTAGAGGCTCATGTACTTGGGCAAGGCGCCGATTTCATCGTTGATGGTTTGAAAGTGGGGATCGTACTTATTCCAGTGATCGCCGCAGCTTTTCTGCAGTTGGGAACACAAAAAGCCGTGGACTTCCTGGACAATCGGGAAATAGACCTTGATCTGCCCTTGCACCACAAGTCGTTCCAAGGAACTGATCCGATTGGCCGCGACATAGGCAGCTGGATGGAGCATGGCAGAGACGTTTTCCCGCATGTCCAAGGCACCAAGACTCCAAAGGAGGCGGACATCCCCGTCCTTTGGCTGATCCTGGGGGATATTGCCCAAGGTATCGAGCCGGATGATGGCTTTCTGGGCTTCTGGGGAGAGCTTGCGGACGGGGTGATTGTCGAAGAGTGTTTCGATTTCCTCAAGGCATGTTGGCAGTTGGTGGAAAATGGTGTCCGCGATCATGGGGTCAATGACCGCCAGGCCTTGGCAGAGGGAATAGAGCCAGAGATATTCCCATTCATGTAATGCGCTGGGAATGCTCTCGCGCAGGCAGTGTTCAATAGCGTATTCCGTATCCGAAGGATGGATTTGTCCCCACCACAGATTGACCTTCAGACTGGGAGTTTCGTCAGGCCACGGAATGTGGGCGGGCAAGACCACAATCAGGCGCCACAACAGCGTTGCGTTGGCGTCTTTTTTTTGTTTTGAGAGGCGGGCGATTGTTTGGCAGAGATCGGCGATCATCCCCTTGGGATCAGCAACATCCTTGGAGACAACGAGCAAGAGATAGGTGCTCTGCGCGCAGCAATCCATCACCGCTTCAAGACCTGGTATTGCGGATGCAGTTTGGAAAGCAGACAAAAAGCAGGCCTTGGGATCGTTGTGTTTGCCAATCTCAATGGGGATGATTTCGCTTAAGTAGTTTTCAGCGTAGGCCGTGAATTCCTGCACAAAGGTGTTGATACCAAGCCCCGGCATGACAAGGCAGACGTGAGAATCGTGGATGCGCACTGTTTGACACACATCCTGCATAAATTCACGGGCGCTGGGACATTTCCACAGGTTCATGAGGGGGCAACTCCTCCATAGAATTGGGCAAGCAAGGGCTCCAACCAGTACATGGAACTTCTCGTACGAAGGATTTTCAGGCTGATGAGGGTATTGAGCGTATCCCGTCGAAGGCTTTCATCCCCACATTCTGGGAGTTCGGAAGCCCAGTTGAGAATATCGTCGTAGGAAAAGTGTTCACTGCCCAGTTCCTGCGCCAATTTTTTCACGAAGGTGCGAATGCTTGAATTTGTCGGCAGGCAGGCATTGGGTTTTTCCAGGGATTTGATGGCTCCGGGCAGATCTCCCTTTGTGAGGCAGGCCATGACACAAGGCATCCAGCCACCGGTCTTTGCCATAGTTTGCTCCGCATCAATGCCTGGAATCCCTCGATTCTTGCACCACACCCCAATGCCTTCGCTTGTCCACGGCAACAATTCCATCTGGTAGCTCGAATACTGTTCGTTGTGCTTGGTGCGCACCAAGCCAAAGAGGCTCTGGGGGTCAACGATGCAGACAATCTTGATTCCCTTGCCCGTGCTTCGAAGATTGGTCAGCCAGACATCCGCTTGCTCGAGAAAGAGTCCCAGGGGCGGAAATTCTTCGGCATCGAGGCAGAACAGCACGCCTTGACCCTGTTTCTCAACGGTTTGGCGCATGGTCTCCATCACCTGGGGCACTGTTGTGCCATGGAGTTTGATGAGCGTAAGCCCCCCTTCCTCGGCAATACGCTCAAGCGCCTTGGGCAGAAGGTCGAGCCCCAAGGCCTTTGAACCCGAGATCCACGTCAGGGTGTTCGTCTTTTCCGAGAGCTGCGCGTACTGGGACGCAACCAAGGGAAGGAGCCCTGGGATGCGCATTTCATCGGGATTGTCCTGGGGGTGGTAGGGTTTGGTTTGATAGGGATCGAGGCGCGTGTAGATGGCGTCTTCCCCACCCAAGAGTTCAATGACATTGGGTGTTCTGAGCCTGTATTGGCCACCTAAGGAGATCACCAATCCCAAGCCTTCCATTTCATGGAGCAGGCAGCGCAAGGTGTTGGGAAGATCCTTGTCCGCACTTTCTTCGCCAAAAGCTTGTGGCCAGAAATCCGCCAGTTCTTCGAGAAGTTCCTGCAGGCTAAAGCCCTTGCCCCGATTGATGGCCATGGTATAGCCGATGACCAAATACCGCTCATCCAGATTGAGCGTCATCTCAAAGCCTTCTAAAATCTTTTTCTTGAGATTGTGCGAATCGTAGATTTGGAGAATGGTTTCTTTGTCGATGGTGTGGAAGGGCATCCTGTTGGGACGATTGTCGAGCGCCCGTACCAGTTCACTGCAGAAGATTTGGATCAATTTGGGTTGATAGGAGCAGAGATTCAAGGCCAATTGCACGAGCTGGTCGTTGGCAAAGGAGAGGCCAAGGATTTGGGTTGGTTTGCGCATCAAATCGTTGGCCGCATCCGGCGTCAAAGGACCAATGCACAAGGGTTCGCCAAAATGGTAGAGGGGGTTGTTGGGGATCTGGCTGAAGCGTTGGACGGAATGGAGACCAGTGAAGACCACCTTGAAGCGGCGTTCGGTTTCCTGCATGAGGTTTCTGAACTGGGCAGCGTCGGCAAATTCCTGTTTGGCATCCGCTTCCAGGGCTCTGTCGCATTCATCGAGCAGGAGCAGGATGCGCATATCCGGATTATTGGTAAGCCAGGCACTGACGGCTTCGGCAAAGGTGGAAAGGGTTGTGGTATCGGGTACCAGTTCCGCCTTGCGGCATTCAAAGAGCGCTGCCTCGAGCAGAGAGGTCTCGGTTGGTTTCATGGAGTGGAGCAGCACGCGGACGCCGGGATTGGGGCGCTTGTAGATTTGCTGCAAGAGGGCGCTTTTGCCCAATTGCCGTCCGCCGTAGAGAATGCAAGGCCCTTCTGCTGACATCACCGCCCGAATGTCTTCTTCCCGGCCAAAGAACATTTCTTTGGGCACGCTGCCCGCGATATCGGGCATATAGGGATTGATCGAGGCACCGGCCAAGGCCACGCGGAAGAGAACTTCTGTGCGCATGGAGCCATCTTGATTGGCCAGGAAATTGACGAGATTGGTGTCGATGATCAAGGGCGCGATATGTCTGCTCGCGCAAAAGGAGAGGACTTTTTTGCGCGCTGGCCAGTCAAGCGGGGTAAAGCATAAAACCGTTACCGCGTCTTCGGTGGCAAAGCGGCTGCCGCTGAAGAGCTGGTTGATATCTTCCGGTCGCACATCCCAGCCAAAGACGATGACATGGCGGTTTTGCCGGCTCCCCCACTGGGGAAGTGGTCCTGCGATCTCCATCGTGTATTGGATGATGCGCCAGAAATTGGGACGACCGTCGGAATGCACGGCCTTGGCTTGTTCGCTCTGGTCGAGGATAAAGCCGAGCCAGCGCAGAAGTTCCGTGACAAGGCCGACATCGCGTGCATCGGCATTGCGGCCTTTTTCCGAGGCCAGGGGTTTGTTGCGAAGGCGGCGTTTGGCGTCCTCCCACAGCGGAACCAGGATGCCCCCAGGAAGGGTGTTGGCTTCCAACTGGCTGTAGAAATCGTGCGCTGCATTGGCTTCACCCGAATCCTGGCTGGCAATCGGACGCAGGGGTTTGCCGGAAATGAGATGTTCTTCCACCTCCACAATGTCTGCCCAGCAGGAATTAAACATGCCCAGGCGAAGATGCTCCATGGCAAGGCCTTCCAAACGCTCCCTGGCCTCTTGGGAGAGGGTCTTTTGGGAGAGGAGTTCGCTGATCCGGCCTTGCACTTCCTTGCGCTTTTCCTCTTCAAGCCCGTAGAGTTCTTTTTCAATCTTGGTCAGTTCCCAGACCCCAAAGGCTTTGGCCATGCCATCGTGATAGGTGTTTTCGATGGTCTCCAGACGGTTGTTGTACTGGCTTTGTTGGGCAAAATGGATAACGCTGCGGAAACTGTAGTCGCTGATGAGCGAGCGCACCCGGTCAAGGGTGCTCGCAAAGGCATGCGTAAAATGCTCAACGCACACGCTAAAGAGCTGCTCGAGATTGGGTGCTGTGAGTTTGGCGAAGGCGCCTGTAAACAGCTGGGGATCCAAGGGGATGGTTGCAAGATCGGGAGCGATTTTCAGATAGCGCTGGCAGGCCTCGAGTTTGCCGTGCATCATGTGGGTGGCCACGCTCGCGGCAATGGCTTCCCTGGTGTTGGTGCCGGTCATGAGAAAGTCGACAAAGGAAGCCAGAGGAAGATCGCTTGCGGGATCGATCTGGTACAGGGGGAAGCGAAGCGGCCACAGATCCAGCTGGGTCTGGGCGTCGCACGGCTCCTTGGGGAGCGGTGTTGCCGGACATTGGGCGAGAAGAGCGAGCTGTTCGGTGAACAGCCTGCCTTCCGGAAGCTTGTTCAGCTTCTGGGTATCGATCTCGATGCCTGAGAAGAGTTCGGTCAAGGTCTCCCGCATATAGGAGGATTCTTCTCCATCCCGGGCTTTGCGGGCATAGTCCTCCCACTCTTTGAGCAGATCATAGGCCTCGGTGATCAATTCGAGCAATTTCTTCCGGGGATATTCCGAGATCTTCTTCTGCTTGGGATACATCCTGTTGGTGTCAATCAAGCGTTCCCGATCAAAGCCTGTTTCAAGACTTTTGAGCAGTGCAGGGAGGCCTTGAAATTCTTGATTGAGGCATTGGTTCAGGGCGTGGCCAAGCACCCCTGTCGGAGCAAAGAGATCGTTGCGCACTCGGAGCGCTGCTGCAATCGGCATGCGGCCGTTTTGAATGCGGTTCATGAAACTCTGCGTATTGTCTTTGAGCCGCTCAAAGTGCAGGAGGCGCTCTTTTTCCGTGGTTTTTCCGACGAATAAGACCGCATCAATCGCTGAACCCTGGGTGATAAAACGGTTGAGGCGCCTGAAAAAATGGGTGCAGGCGTATTCAGAGAGCCTGGTTGCCAGGCTTGCAATCAGGGTCCCGATATTGCTGTCAGGAGCCATGAGAGCTGGGCGGAGCAGGGCGCAGGCTAAGAGCAGGCATTGCCGCTCGTTGAGCTCATCGATCGTATGCAAGGCCTTCAGGGTGAGCGTATCGAGGGCATGGAGCTGCATGCCTGGCAAGAGATGGACGCCAAGGTGCAAAAGATGCGTCAGCCACAGGGGGCACGGAAGATGGTCGTTCGAAGCCTTGGCGAGCCAGTAGAGGGCGCAGGTGTCGTTGGTCAGAACTTGGTTTTGATAGCAGGCAAGGAGTTCGCCCTCGGTCACTGTTTGGGTCGTTGGTTCAGTTTTTTTTTGCGCAAGCGTGGGCGGCGGGAGATCGGGAATGTCTGGCGCTGTTTGTTTTGTTTGAACCGCCCGCAGTTTGCGCTCAAGAATACCCAGATTCTCGTCCTCGGCTTCGATATGTTGTTTGGGCTCTTGGTCAACAACGGGTTCTGGATGCGGGGCAGGGGCTTCCTTGGGGGGCTGAGGGACACTGACTTCGGGCAACGGCTCAGGAGCGTGCGGGCGAACAACTTCCTCAGCCTCTTTTGGCTGGGGAGGAGTGGCAACAGGCTCTTGCTGCACAACATCGGCCTCAAGGCTGCTCTCTGCTTCTTCAGAAGGGGTATTCTCTTCTTTTTTCGCTCGTTTTGCCTTTTTCGCCTCTTTTTTCGCCCGTTTTTTTTCTGCTTTTTCTTGCGCCTTTTCCAGATTCCGTTTGTGTTTTTCTTCCAGCTTTTTCCTCTTGATGTCCGCCGCTGTCATGGTCTCCGTGTCTTTCTCTGATTCTGTTGCTTGTTCCTCCTGCTCTTTCTGCTTTTCTTGTTCTTTCTGTTCTTCCTCGAGTCGAAATGCGGGTTTTTTGACAGGCTCAATAATGCGTTTGGTTATGGCAATGAATTCATCGGGTACATGGTATTCGCCTGACAAGGCTTTGTTCACAAAGGTATAGGAATAGCCCTGGAGAAGATTGGGATCGAGATCCTCGTGGTTGAAATTGGCCTCGTGGAGAAAGAGCGGCAGAAAATAGCGCATAAGGGGAGAACTATCCCTTGTGCGGTCTCTGTCGAGAAGCGCTTCGATTTCCTGTTTCGCCGTTGCTCTGTCCTGATCAGGAATCTGAGGCTTGATATTATCGATCAGATCCAGGAAGTCCTCTTTAATGATCGGTTTAGGCAGATATTGCTCGTACGCCTTACCGATTTCCTCGATAATATCATCGAACATATCTTCAATGTCTTGAATAAATTCTATGATTGGTTTTTCAAGGCATTGGTTGAGTAAGGGGATGTTTTCGTATTTGGATAAAGAGCGGAGAATATCGATATTACTGCGAATGTTGTGCGTGATCCAGCGTTTTCTTAACAGAAATTCATTTGTTATTGCTGACATCATCGCGAGAACATCAACATTTACCTCATCAACATCATCCATATTTTCTTTGAAAGCTTCGTAGATAGAAATGTAGATAGGTATTAACCAATCATAAAGCACATTAAGGATATAGGCTATACGAAAAAGATGGAAGGTGCTGTCAAAAATATCGACGAGTTCTTGATCGTCTTTTTCTAAAGAATAATTTTCAAAGAAGTCATCGGGCTTAAATTGCCAGGGGAGTGTAAAATCATTCTTCTGGCAAACATAATTTGCCAAAAGACACTTTTCGATAGTCGAAATTTCGTTGTCTTTATGACGCATTGCATTGCTGCAAATAAGCCCTGAAAATAATTCAGTATAATAAAGGCCACGACTGATTTTTTGTAATGTTTTTCGCACATGCAGACGGGTAACGTCTGATGGCCTTTCTAAATCCATTGCATCAGGGAGAACGGAACGGAGCTTAAATAAGGCATCACGGATATTTTTTTCGTGTTTTTTCTTCTCTATTGCTGTCTTAGGGATCTCAAAAGCACCTAACCAAATGAGTATATCTACGACTAATCCGTTTTTTTCTCTCCATACATTTTTAATGAGTCCTTCCGGGAAAAATATTTCTTCATCGTCTCTTTTTTCAAAAAGCGATTCAAGAATCATATATTCTCCTATTTTTTACTCTCTCAATTGTTCTTCTCAAAAAACGTGTCTCGCTTCGATCCAAAGTGTTTTTGCTTCATCAAGACCCCGTTCTTCTCGTGATCGCAAAACGCTGCCTTTCAGGGGCATTGCTGTGCCGCACAGGGAAGACAGATGGTTTTTGCTCAGTACGTTTGGAGCCTCAGCGTCAGGTGCATGCAGCTTGCGATGTGAGCCTCGGGACAAATGACGCCACAGCGTAAGGAGGCACAATGCCAAGCCTTTGTGTATTGCCCAAAGCCAGAGGCAATGGCGGGGGGCTGTTCTTGTGTGCTACCGAAAAGGATAAAATTTTGCAAGGGATGGTCTAAAAGAGCGGGCTTTGCTGGATGCCAATCGAGACCCCCATGACAAGGAGTATAAGGGTTGAGGCGAGCATATCAAAGGGTTTTATGCTTTGTGTGCGGGCAACAAAAAAGACGCCCTGAAAATTCCTGAGCATCAAGGCCTCTTGAGAGCGTTTGGCATGGTCAACGCTTCGGAGAAGCAGGATAGCAAGCAAGGCAGCGAGTGTTTTGTAGGTGTGGAGAGAAAAGCGGGGGGTAAAGCCACGCAGCGTTGCGGCTTCGTTGAGATGGCGCCATTCGGTGCGGAGCAGGGCGAGGGAGCGTTCAGCAAAAAGCAAAAGAAAGACCAGCTGTTCACTGACATGGAGGCTTCTGAGGGCATGGCCTACGGTTGTTGTGGTCATGGAGGAGATGAGGGCAAGACAGAAGAGGGCTATGGTGTTTGCTTTGATGGTGATGAGCGTGGCAAGGCAGAGGCCTTCATTGTGTATTTCCAGGCCGCACAGTGTTGCGGCAGGTGTGCCTGGTGTTGTCCAGGGGATGAAGAGCCAGAGAAAGGCAATGAAGACATTGACCGTGCACAGTCTGCGGACAAGGTCGTTTGCCGCGGGTTTGGCGATCACAAGCAAGATGAGCGCACAGAGCAAAAGCGGAAGCAATGCCTGGAGATGCGAGAGGAGAGCGGTCTCGAGCGAGAGCAAAAGAGCAAGCACCACGCGAATGCGGGGATCGAGACTATCGATAGGGCTGGTTTTTTTCATGGGGCTTTCGGGGATTTGCGTGCAAAAACAAAGAGGGCTGTGATGCCAACGATCCAGCCAAGGCCACCGAGAATGTCCTTCCAGGTGGGGTCAGCTTCTGTTTTTTGTCTGGCGAGTTCTTGATAGAAGGGAGCGAGCGCCTGGCTGAGTTCTTCCCGGACAATGCTTCGAAGAGGCGTCTCTTCCTGTTGGATTGCTTCTTCCTTGTTGACAGAAGGTGATGCGAGGCCAAAGGCGTCGGCATCAAGAAGCCAGGAGTTTCTATGCCCGCTGCCTGCATCGATTGTGATAGAAAGTCCGTGCTCTACGGGAAGTGTTCTCCAGGCAAAGGAAAACAGGCCGTTTATATCCGTTGTGCCTGTGAGAAGCTCGGCATGGGTTTGGGCATCTGTGACAGCAATGGTGGCATTTTTTGCGGGATGCTTGGGGCTAAAGCTTCCTTTTACATGAACCGTATCGCCGTTCACCCAGGCAAAGATATTGACGCGATGAGCAAAGGCGGGAGTGCTTATGGCAAAGAGGGCACAGAGAAGGCTGAGAGAAAGAATCGTGCGCCAAAGAAGAGAGAGTGGGGGGATGCAAGGCATGGGAATCCTTCAAAAGAGCAAGGCCAGAAACGACGTTCCTGGCCTATTTTCAATTATGTATCGGAATGTGATGCATTGTGCCCATAGGTTTCGGTAAGATTATAGGAAGCACGCAGAAGATTGGGGCGTACCTTTGCGATAAAGGAGACAATAAAGCCTGTGAGCACACCTTCGGCAAGCATGACAGGGATATGCACAAGGACAAGGGTTTGGGCTGCAGCCACAAAGCCTTCTTCGGAAAAGGCGAGGGCGCAGGCTGTGAGGAGCGCTGCGATACAGACTCCGGCAAAGCCAGCGAGAAATCCTGCGAAGAAAAAGCCTCTGGGCGTGTGCATGCGGGGATAGATGGCGTGAAAGAGAAGGCCGGCTAGCCACGCTGCGCCAGCCATTGTCGCGCAATTGACCCCGAGCATCGTGAAGCCGCCGTATTGGAAAAAAAGAGCCTGCAGAAAGAGCGCGATCAAAAGGGCTGGAAAGGAGGCCAGGCCGAGAAAAATCCCCACAATCCCCGTGCCAAGGAGATGGGCTGATGTCACGCCGATGGGGATGTGTACCAGGGAGGCAATAAAAAAGACCGCAGCCAGAATGCCAGCCAAAATACCTTGATCGTGCTTGAGTTTTCTGCCGCCGAGTATGGTTCCAACCGCTGTGAGTATGGCACCACCACAGAGAATGCTTGGTGCCAGAACGCCTTCTGCGATATGCATTTACTTGCTCTCACCAAAATTGACCCACAAGACGCCACCGATTTCCACATCCTTGGGGTTTCCGTCGTGCTCTAATTTCGTCTCTCCCTCAGTGAGCGCAGAAAAAGCCCACCATCCAGACCATGGAGCGACAAAGGTGAACACGCCATCGTCGTCCGTCTTGACGGTCTGCGTTTCAAAGTAGGGATTGGGCGTTACGTATTTTTTGTCCTTATTGTAGAATTCGATTTCCACAGTGCAATTGGCAGCAGGTCTTTTGTTATGCAACACTTTTCCTTGAAAGATATTGCCAGCGTAGTTTCCAAAGGGGCGGGTGAGCGGGACGATTTCGATCGGAAAACCGAGTTCTTGATCCCAGCCAAATTCTTCGCCTAAGGCTGGAATGCAAACCTTGGTATAGTGGACGATGAAGCAGTCTTCGGCTGGTTCAAAATAGGGCTGTGGCTCAAATCCAAAGAGATAGACATCCGGGATTGACAGCTTTGTCGTCAGTTTCCAGGCCTTTTCTTTGAGAAAGGTGGTTGCCGTGAGTTTATCGGTGATGTCGACTGTGCCCTGGTCTGAGAGCATAAGAGCGCGTTTGGGCTTTTCGATAGACATGCCGTTCATGGTCATGGGATGGGAGAAGGCAAAGATGAGATCGATGGAGGTGTCCTTGGGGGAGAGAATATAGGCTTTTGAGGGAAGAAGGGTTCCAAAATGCGCAAAGCACGGGCTGGCAAGCAGGCACAATGCAAGGACGATCGACAAGGAGAGAAAGCGGAAGAGGATTTTTGCTGCCATGGGAACTCCGATGTTTTGTGGCATGAAAGCAAAAAACGTGACACGAAAAGGTCATGACTTTGCTCAGTGGCACGAAAAATAAAAGTGTAACACCGAAAAACAAGCCGCGATGATTTTTGCTCCATACACGAAAAGCGAAAACGATGCAAGACGTTGTTTGGGAAGAGAAGGGGGGGCAGCGATTTTTTGACAAGGATTGGGAACATTGGTACCCAAACTTGAGCCAAGAGAGGAAAGGAAACGGGCGGATAGAGATATGGAATACGGATATATTCGGGTATCGGCTGATGTCGACGAGGCTTCCCAGCGGATGGAGCTCAATGTGCCGGAAGACAGGCTCTATATTGATAGCGTGAGTGTGGAGAGACCCCAATTGCGCCGTTTGCTTTTGCAGGTTGGACAGGGGGACGTCGTGCTTGTTCGAAGCATGGATCGTCTGGCAACCAATCTCAAAGATCTTGCGTCTTTATGTACAACCTTGCAGCACAAAGGGGTCGAAGTTCGTTTTGTGAAAGAGAAGCTCACCCTTGCTGCTGCGACGGACGATCCCACCACGACCTTGTTTGTGCGGAGCGTCAACGCCATGATCGCCTGGGATCGGGCTCTGCGTCATGAACGGCAGGCAGAAGGTTTTGCCCAGGCCAAACGCGCCGGTGTCCGTATGGGGCGACCAACGTCGATCACCGAGCATCAGCGGGAAATGGTGCGGAATGCCTTTCGCAAGGATATGGCATGCAATGTCGCCCAATTGAGCAGAGAGACAGGAGTTCCGCCCTCGTCGTGCAGGGACATTCGAAAACGTCTGGCAGAAGCAATGGAAAAACAAACAAAGGGCTAACGTCTTTCTCTTAGTCAATGAGGACATTGCTTAATCGATTCTGAAAGCCTCCCATGAATCCTGATTAAAGAGGCTCTCGCACACATTTTGTGAGAAGAGGAATTGGGAGCAAAGAAAAAAGAATTGTTCATCAAATCTCTCTCGGTTGAGAGTAAAATCAAAAAGAGTGAAGAGTACACAATAGCGATATTTTTTTATCCACTTCATCATCGTATGGAGGAAGTTTTACCTTTCTTTGGCAATTCCAAGTTGAGAGCGCATATGCTTACTCACGAGTAAAAAGTAGTTGTTGTGAACACGCAAAAAATCCGATATGGGCAGCGTGTGTTTAAAGATGCTGTTTTTTCCAACAAAACTGTTGTACTGAGTTTGTAGTGGAAGTTTTGTTTGTGAGGAGTAAGAAAACTCTCATTCTCCTTTTTGTGTTTGTTGGAATACTTATTCTGTTCTGGTTATTATTACCTTTCTAGAGGTATATTGAACCAGTCACCAGTTCAAGGTATTCTCAAAAATCTCTTGCTGTGTTCGGATAAAAATGCCCAAAAAACACGGTATCCAGTCTCTTCCCATGCCGCACTTCCAAGGGGTCTTAGGCGGGGCATACAATATTGGAAGGGCATGCCAGCAGGATGCTCC
>JAFSVD010000067.1 GCA_017450275.1 Desulfovibrio sp.
CTTGAAGAAGGGTGTTTTTGCACGCTTCCTGTTTATTGCTTGGTGCAAGGACAATTTCAGCCATTGTTCGTGGCAGTTTGGCTAAAATTGGCTGCAATTTCCCCACAAAGGTTGTAAACATATGGATGCGATCTTTTAAGGCAAAGTAGATGTCTGTTTCGACCGTGTCTTTGTAGAGGAGGTTGAAGATCCGGATGATGGCATATTTTTGCCCCAGACGATCGATGCGTCCGATACGCTGTTCCACCCGCATAGGGTTCCAGGGCATGTCGTAATTGATAAGAGCGCCGCAGAACTGGAAATTGAGCCCTTCTGCCGCGGCATCGGTACAGAGCAAGATACTTGCCGATCCTTCCCGGAATCGGCGTTTTGTCTCTTCTCGGGAAATACCAGTCCAGCCATTCGAAGCATAGCATTCCCCGCCACGGCCTGAGTAGCAGAGAATACGTTGAGGGTCTCCGTATTTTGTCAGAACATTTCGAAGATAGTCAAGGGTGTCGGTAAATTGGGTAAAGATGATAACCTGCTTGTAGTTTTCGGCCTCGATTGTTTGAAGCAGGGTGAGCAGGTGTTGCACCTTGCTGTCGATAGGAAGCCTTGCTATGTGGCTCAGAAGCCGATCGATGCTTTCCCTCTCCTCAAACAGCAGCCGTTCCATCGAAGCCAGCTCCTCATCGGATGTTTCGGAAAGCTCATCATCGGGAGCATCTTCGTCTGGCAGGCTTTCAACGCTTTTTGGGTTTTTTGCATCGAGCTTGGCAAGGTGTTTTTGCAGGGTTTTCTGCAGGGCTTCAAAGGAACTTGCCAGCCTGCGCCGGTATATTGTCATCACAAAGCCCACAGCTGTGCGTTTTTCTTGGGAGGCCTGATTGTAGGTTGTTGCGATAAAGTCTTGCATAGCATCGTAGAGAGCCCGTTCTTCCGGTGCCAGTTCAATGGAAATATCCTCAACCGAGCGTGTAGCGATCTGGGCTGTCAGCTTTCCTTGTTTATGGTATTGCCTAAGCAGTTCTCTGGTGTGTCTTGCAATCAGAACTTTGGTTGGGGAGAGCGCCTTCATCACAGCAACTGCCACTTTTTTTTCATCGAAGGTCAGTCGTTGCAGTCGTAAGAGTCCCTCATTGTCGAGAGCCTTGGTGATCTTGTCTGCCAAGACATCGTTTTTTGTGATCTGGAGGAGCACATGCTGCGGCAGAGCTCCAAAGGCTTTCTTGCTTGCCCGGTAGAGTTCGGCCATATGAGAGAGCATGGTTGCGTCTGGGGATGGATGGGCAGCCATTTCGTAGAAGGTCAGAAAGTTTTGTTCCGTCCATGCCTTAGGCAATCCAAGAAGATGTAAGAGATCCCAGACCTCGCTGGGATGCACCTGCATGGGCGTTGCGGTCAAAAGGATCAGTCCTTGAGTCTTCTTCTTGGCTGTGATTGCCTGCATCAGCGTGAGCAGATCGTTGGCATTGTTGCTGCCAATTCCTCCCTTTCTGCGGGCATGGTGGGCTTCGTCCAGAACAACGATGTCCCAGGGATCCGCCTTGTTTATGATTTCCTTTCTGCGCTCATGGCGTCGCATAAGCTGACTTGAGGCCAGGACAAAGGGCTCCTTGTGCCAGTCGTCATCGGCAACCACTTTTTCATGGCAGTCTTTCAAGGCCGGGGAAGGGTACCAGCTGAGTTTTTTCCCGTCGTAGATCGGCCAGTTGAGGTTGAATTTCTCCCGAAGCTCGATCTGCCACTGGGAAATGACGGCCTTGGGCGCAAGAATGAAAATTCGCTTGGCTTTACCTGCAAGCCAGGCTTGTCGCAACAGTAAACCGGCCTGAATGGTTTTCCCCAGTCCCACTTCATCGGCAATCAGAAGACGGGGTGGCCAACAGGTGTACATGCGGTTGAAGGAGTGGATTTGGTGTGGCCAGGGCACAACAGCTGCTGTGGCTTCGCCCACCCGTTCTCCTCCGCCGCTTTTTTTGGGGGCTTCGTGGATAAAAGCCCAGGTTTTTTTGTATTCGTCTTCAAAGGGGAAAACCACACTTGGTGGGATACTCTCCTCTGAAGGCGTTTTTGTTTTTTTGCCTGCCAGGCGTTTTGGCAACTCGTCCTTGGGCAAAAACGTGAGCAGTTCTTCTTTGAGTGCCTCCCCCAGGGGAAGGACGATGCTTGAAGGGGATTCATTATGCCAAAGAGTCTGAAATGTTTTGGCTTCTTCGGCAAGGTGATCCCGGCTTTCCGTCCAGGATGTATACACATGAAAGGATTCCCAGTTCCGTTTCCATCCATTGGCGGTTTCGTTCAGGCTTCCGTTGAAGGCCAGCATATTGCCTTGGCCATCAAGGATAAGACCTGCTTTTTCATGGAACAAAAGAGATCCGGCTCTTGGCTGGCGTTTTTCGTTGCAGGGTATGGCAATCTTGATTGTGACAATGTCTTTGGCAACCATCCAGGCAAGCAGCTCAAGAGCATTGCGTACGACCTCGGAAAAGGATTGGGTGAGCAAAGGATCGGAAAGCGTGCCAAGCAAATGTCTTTCAACAGCCTCTTTGATATCCTCACCCCGCACAATGGCGTTGATTTCATCCTGAGCCAGGGTGCAGCCAACAATCAGCCGCATATGGCCATTATTTTTGACAAGGCTTTCTATGCCTTTTGAAGCAGCAGTGAGCACATCAGCCGAGTAGAAACCGGTGGTTCTGTCGTATTGGACGGCACACTGAAGCGCAGGGATATAGAAGAGCGTGAGCAAGCTTCCGTCGTCGCTGGTGTATTTGTGCTTCCAAATGCTATCGGTTAGCCGTTTCATGCGTTTTCTTTATCGGTTTGTTCGAAATCGTAAAAAGACAATTGCACTGGCTTTTTCACTTTGTCCGCAAACAGAAGTTTCCGCACATCTTCCAGGGCTTCAAAATCGTTGCCGGCAGATTCTGAGCCCTTGGGCAGATCAGCCCCGGTGTATTTCTTTGAAACCGGCAGCACCTCCAAGACCGCAGTGAGCGCATCGACAAAGGCTGGGTTGGATGGCGCCTTGAGCTCTTCCAAGAAGTCTTTGGCTTTGGTGAGGTTTTGATTGTGGGCAATGCGACAGACGTGGTGCAGGGTATCGAGTTGCGACGCACTGCCACTTGCTGAACCCAGTGTTGCCTTAGCTGCCCGTGTGAGGCTGTCCCACAAAATGACGCTGCTTGCCTTTTTTTCGGCGATGCGGCCGATGATGTCTTTGTCAAGGTCTACGCCGCATACGCGAGCGAGTCCTAAGGCTTCGTCGTATTCGAACTGGGGGGCATGGAAGGTATCCCAGGCCAGGACAAACCACTCCATCAGCGGATCGAGTTGAATGCGTCGCTCGGTGGTTTCCGTAAGACGTTCCAGACGCCACTGTTTCACAGCACTCCGGGCTGTTGCAAGGACATCTTCAGGGGTGACGGCATAGGGATCTTCTGGGGGATCAAGCAGTGGGCGTCTATTTCGCACAGGGTTGGGATTGGGTTGGCCACGTTTCACCGGCCAGTGCTTTGAAAGAACTTCCAAGGCTGGACCAAAGGAGGCCAGGTAGAGGTCAATGCCAAAGATACCAGCTTTTTGAAAGGCTTCAATACGCCGTACGACCTCTTTGCGCACAGCGAGTTCCAGTTCTTCCCAGAAGACCTGTTCGGTCTCTTGTTCTTCCCTTGGTCTGCATACCAGAAAAATGGTTGAGTTTGCAGCGGCTTTGTCTTTGATGTGCAAGGATCCTTCTGCCTCGGTATTGATAGGCCAGCTCGCTGTGATCACAAAGCCGGCATCCATAAGCCCCTTGGCAAGGGCATCCCAGGCACCGGTTGCTTTGTGGGTGAACATGAGCGTTAGGATGCCATCTTTTTTCAGGACGCGGTGGCATTCGGTAAAGATATCCCCCATCCGGGTGCGGTAGTCGTTGTAGGCGAGATCCTTGGCGTGTTTTTCTCCCTGGAATTTGGCAGGATTGGCAACAGCCTCATTCTCTTTGTCGGTAAGCATGCGGGTAAAGAGTTCAGGATAGAGATAGCCCGCTGTCCGCTTAAGCCAGACATAGAAGAAATCGGAGAGTTCAGCGTACATGACATTGTCATAATAGGGGGGATCCATGACAACAGCATCGACGGACGCATCCTCAATATGATCGAGATTGTCTGCTGATTTGCAAGTGATCGTGACAGAAGGAGGTGTGAATGATGGTTGGGTGGGCTTGCAATCTTCCTGAGGCTGAGGGGAATCAAATAGTTGGCCTTGGATCTGCTTGGATGTGCTTTTGAGCGTTTCTTTATCGATATCAGGGCGAAGGAGGTCGATCAGTTCAAGAAGGCATTTCCCCGTCTGTTCAATGGCCCAATCGTAGCCAAGACCGGTAATTAACGGTGCCATTTCAGCATAGGACCAACAGAAAGCAAAATCATGACGGTTAAAGGTGTTGGCGACAACCTCTCGGGTTGACATCCAAACAGACATTCGTGAATTGTAGTTGAGAAGCTTATCCAATGCCAACGCTAAATACCCAAATGTGGCTTTTTGAACTTCTCCAAAAGTAGGTTTAGCCTGTTCCTCTTGAAGTAATGTTCGAAAAACTTCGACACTTGTGCAGTGGCAATAGAGTTGACGAGGGGAGAAGAGATCACGCCATAAAGGCATGCCATATTGTATAGGTCGGTCGTCATTACTATCAGAGGGGAAGGCTTCCGTCGGTACTATATCCAAAGCTTCCCATTCGGGGAGTTTTTCTTCGAGTTTTGTTTTAACGGTGTCAAAGACATTATCTTCAGGGCGTGGAGCGCGGTAGCCTCGAATCCACTTTTCACGCCCTTTTTTGCCGGATTTGGTAATGGTTTGAATCCGTTTTTTATAGACAACA
This sequence comes from Desulfovibrio sp., assembly GCA_017450275.1. Lineage (GTDB taxonomy): Bacteria > Desulfobacterota > Desulfovibrionia > Desulfovibrionales > Desulfovibrionaceae > Desulfovibrio. The sequence goes on from JAFSVD010000067.1 coordinate 4,853, forward strand.
GCATACAATTGTTCGCCCATTTCTCCAGCTTGGGCAAGAGATTTTACTGTCTCTCCTTCTATAATATGCCCGCAATCGGGATAGGGACACAGAGCGGTGCCGCCTTTGACGGTTTCTTTGGACTGTTCTTTGGCAGAGGTAACGATGGCAAAGGAGCAGAGTCTTTGTTCTGGGTCATCGCTGCAATTTGGGATAAGTTTGACTCCCGTGCCGTCTGAAGTCAGACGCCAATTGGGCGAAAGAGGGATGAGCCCTTTGCAATAGGGACAGCGGATGGTTCTGGCGAAGAGATAACCATCTGGTCGTAGATTTTCTGATTCTTCAGGAGGAAAAAAATCTTGCAGTAAAGGCTTGATCGTTTCTATAAATTTTAAGCCTATTTTCTTCAATTCATTGTAAACTTTAGATCCAATAAACAGCGGCTGTTTAATAGTTAAAGACTCTATAAGAGATGCAACTGGATTGAGATCATTGCAAAAAACATTGGCACCTACACGCACAGATTCAAAAGGTATACTACCGCCACCAGCTGTTGGGTCAAGAATAGTAGGTATATCATCTAGATCAGAACGTTTTAATTGATCTGTGAACCAATCACGATCTTTAGATGATGGTAAGTATCCAAAAGCTCTTGGATATCCATAGGCTTCGGATCCAAGACGTATTCCTTTTTGAGTTGCCCGAGCTATACGAACTTTTGCAGCCACCGGATCCCCATGAATTCCAAGAGCATGCAGAAATTTGTCCCTGTCCGCATCGGCAGGAAGCAGGGAAGCTAAGACCGCAGCACGGGATGCAACCAACGGTCTGCGTGCCCACCAGACATGGAGATAGTAAATAGGCGGCAAGGCAGTCATTGAATGGCGTTCTCTGACACTTTCTTCACTCAATTCCGCAATGGGCAGCCATTCTTCAATCAGACGTCGGGTTAAAGGCATGGGGACTCCTAATTGTCCTTGGGAGCGGTTAACAGGATACGCAAAGCACACAGAACGCGGCGGGGATTTCTTCTGTGCATGGCCATCCCAAGCCAATAGGCGATTTCTTCCTTGTCCATGTGCTCTATTTCTGAAGTAAGGAGGCGCATGCGCTCGGCATTGCGCATGGGAGCAAGAACTCGAAACAAAAGGCCAATGCTCATGGCAAGGTTTTCATTGAGAGCAACTGTTTGCTGCTTCTTTGGGGCAGGGCCAATATCAATGCCCTCTCGCTTTAGGGTTCTGAGGACTTTGTCCTCCACAAAGGCCATGTTGCGCCCTTTGAGGCCGGCAATCCGTATAGGCTCAGTCACATGCGGGGTTGCTTCACAGGGCATCTGCCAGATCACAAGCTCAAGATTGCCTACGCCGTGGTTCCATGCCCGAAGTTCATAGTGCGGGGTGTTTGTGGTTTCTCCCATACTACACCTTTGCTTTGGCTCGAATATGGGCAGTGGATGCAGCCGCCTTTGACAATCGATCAAGAATGGCTTCGGGCATATTTGAATTCATATCTAAACCTTGCGGGAATAAGCAGCCAAAGGCTACTTCAAGAGAATGGCTTGTACTTTGCCGTAGTTGGATGGAGAGGTAGTCTCGCAAAGCCTGTGCCTCTTCGATACTTCCGGAATACTCCAACGTCAGTTTTGCACCATGGGTTGTTTCAAGGATTCCAGTGATTGTGAGGGTTTTATCGGCATTGCGTATGGCCTGAACAAGAGGCATCAGCCGCAGGGCGTCTGCCATTTCAACCGCTTCAATATGGAATTCAGAAATCACAGCAACTTTGGCATGACGAATCTCTTCCCAGAGACGAACGAAGGCTTCCTTGAGAATGCCTTCTTTTGAAAATTCAGTTTGAGGGGATGGAGTGTCGTTATCCTGAATAGGGGTAGCATCCTCTGTTGGGAGAGATGGAGCCTCGCTTGCGTCGGCTTTGGGGGAAGGAGTTTCCTCTTCTGTCTTGACTGGCCTTGGCCATATTCCCTTATCCTCGGCGTATTCTTTGGTCATAATCAGGGCATTTTCGTCGATAAGAAGGCTTGAAGGCGGATCCCCTGGACCATAGAGCAGATCCCCGTTTGCATAAACGAAATTTCCCTTTTTGATGCCCTGCTCAAGGCCTTTTATGAAGATGTCGTCGCCGATGAGAATGGGTAAGGCTTCATTCTTTCGATATTCTTCGCGCAGAGCAGCAGTTGAGATGGAGCCATTTTTGAGAAGGGTTCTGCTGGCGATAAAGTCCGGATTGTCGGGATAATCGTGGGATTGGCGCAATTTGCCAAGATTGGTGAGGATGGAGACAACCTGTTTCTGTCCGTCTCCAGGGTTTTCTGAAGTCCTGTCCAAGGGAATAGCATCGTGGCGCAGAGGGCAATCGATGGGGGTGTCGGTCTTGGACGGGAAATAGATATGCCGGTAGGTTTGCTGGATGGCGATGGTTGCTTCGGTCTGGGCTTTTTTGTGCTGTTCCCGAACGCTGTTTTGCTGATGCTTGGCCAGTTCCTGCATTCGTGTGGGCGCACAGAGATCGTTCAGCGCCAAGCATCGACGCATACGATCCTTCATATCCTCAATGCGATTGGATTCGGCAAGGAGAAAGACAACATTGTTTCTGTGGATGCGGGGTGCTTCGCTCACGCCCTTGTAGGTGAACAGGCGGACAACCAATTCCGGGATGCGTTTATCTGCATCGTCTGCTGCAATATCGACCGCTTCGTAGCCAAGAACGGCAAGGAGCGGTTTTTCTGTTGCCCGATCATCAAGTTCATTGGGAGAGGCTGGAAAAGGAATATATTCAAAGATTTTGCCCGTAAAAAGTTGGTTTATCTTTTCGTTGATGTGTGTTCGAATCTCGTTGGGTTCAACGCGTTGTTCCTGATGGCGGATGATTTGATTGAGGTTCGCTTCGGTCTGGAAGCGGGTTGGTCTGTTGGGTGTTTCATCCAAATAGGAGGAATTTTTCACAAATTCCCGTTTGGCTATATCGATATAACTCGCGTCCATCTGGGGGGAGAGCAGGGAAAATCGAAGTTCGGAGTCTGAGAGACCTTTTAAGCCTTCGTTAAAAGCAAGGGAGTGGATAAAGATCGTTTTGGCAACAGCCTGGGTATAAGGGGGCATGCCTGCAAAAGAGGTTGCATCCAATTGTTCGGCGAGAGCAGGGGTATTGCGTTCTTCCTCTGTCGAAGCAACATCGGCTTTTAAGGCAGCGGTAAAACTGCCATTGCCCAGTTTTGTCAGAAATTCCTGTCTGATGGTGCTGACCTTGGGGTCAATATGCCAAAGATGGATGGCATACGTGTCTTTGGGTTTGGTTTTCCACAGATGCGATACGGTTTGCGCCAGAAGTCGCAACATGCCCCGAACGCGTTGGAAATTGGTCAGGGTGGAAGTTTTTTCGGTGAGGGTCTGCATCAGTTCAGGATGCAGTGGATAACTGTTCAGAAATTCTTCCTTGTAATTGGATGTTGCCACGGCTTTTGGCAGCTGATCCTTGTAGGTTCGCCAAAGATCACTATAGCTTTGGACGATTTGTTGGGCAAGGTCATCGTCGATTGTACGAAAAAGGCGTCTTCGAAGGATTTGTACGGTTTCGTCTTCTTGGGTGGGATCAAGTAGCGTTGCCTTGCGGGAGATGACGCTTTCAGCCTCGGACAGGGCATCCAGAAGTATTTTGTTTTCCCTCGCATACGCATCGGTTGCCACTTTGTCCTTGCCGATGGCAAGAGTGAGGACAAGAACGGTTTGCGGAGAACTTTCCACGGCCTTACAAAGCACAGAGAGAAAAGCTGTCAGTTGTTTGGTAGCCTCCTGGAGCGAAGATTTGCTGAGTTTTCGCAGATAAATGGAGAGTTCATCAATGAGAAGAAGTGTTGGCTGGTTGGAAAAGAGCGTTTGAAGGGTTTCAGCGCCAGGAGCTACGCCCTGTTCATCGCTTTTTTGGACGACTCTGTAGCCTGCAGCTCCTTTGAGCTGATAGGCAATTTCTCCCCAGGGGGTGTAGGCTTTGATGCCTTCGCCCATATCTCTGCCATTGGTCGGATCGGCGTTTTCGCCATCAAAGGCTGCCACCTTGGCAGGGATGGCAGGAAGGAGTTGTGGATCTAAAAACTCTTTAAAATTGGGAACATTGCGTTTGCCCTTGCTTGCGTGGTAGAGGGCGATAAGGGCGTGGGTTTTGCCGCCACCGTAATTGGTATCAAGGCGAAAGATGCGAGAAACCTGCTGACCGTCTCCTCGCAGCCCATGGCAGACATTGGCAAGCAGCTCTTTCAGACCGCGAGTTGGGTGGGTGTTGGCAAAAAAACTGACTGGATTCAGATAGTCGAGTGGAGCCGTCCCCTTTAAAACCTGGGCAAGGTCTGCGGCAAATTCGCTTTCTACAAGGGTGCCTTTCAGAACATCATCTCTTGGTTGACAAGCCTTATAGATCGTTGGCAAAGGCATACGCAATTCCTTTGGGCAGAAATGTTGAAAGAGTTTTTATACGACGTGAAGAGTGTTTTTTTACTGAAAAAACCAGTTGTCGATTGGTCAAGCACGAAGACGCATTTGAAGCATTTCTTTCCTCTTGAATTCGTGAGATAATATGGCGAGTCGCTTAGAAAAAATCGATTTTTTGTATTTTTTTTTTAAAAAGTTGATAAAAATAATATGATCTATAATTTATAGAAATTGCTAATTGTTGTATTTTACATGTGTGATTTTTTGTGTATAGTTTAAATTGTAATATTAATTTTATTCCCATATTTTTTTTAGTAAAATATCTAATTCACTACTTTTGCTAGGTGCATAAATATTTGCTAAATAGAATATGTTGTTTAAATAATAGTTCATTAATCTGTATGTATTTCTCTTGTCACAATCTTCATATTGTTCTGTGATCGTAATATTGATATGTCTAGTATTAATCTAATTTATAGAGAATTTTAATTTATATATAATAGTTGTAGATATTGTATATATTAGGTCGCCGTCTTCATAACCACTTTCACTGTCTTCCATGTCAATGCTAATAGAAAATTCCATATAGGGATTACTGTCGACTTTGGCTGTAACGGTAGCCAAATTAGATATAAATTCATTAGGTTCTATAAGATTATTTACGTCAAATGGTTTTTCTAATATTCAGCTAAAACTCATAAAACCTCCTTAACTATGTTGTAAATTTCCACTATATATCAGGGAAATCATGGATAGAGACTGCAAAGATTGAAATAACCGAAATATACAACAGTGATGTCTACCTTTTTATGTTAAATATCAAAAAATGTCTTATTTTGTTCTAAATAATAAATTGATATGAAGAATTTTTCTATGGATAGGCTTTATAAAAAACAAGAGTACTTGATCTGCGTACAAGCAAAAAGACAAATAGCGCAAAAGCAAAGTTAATTGACCACATCCCAGGCAACAAGAGCACGATCGCTTGTTGAGAGAACTATGACCACACGGAGAAGCCTTTGCTTGGTGAGAGTGCGCCCATAGCGTCTTGAGCGCATCTGTTTGATGCCTTCTTCGAGAGCTGTGTTGACGCTCTTTCCGGGATAGCTGCGTTTGAATTCGATAATGAGTTGTGTCTTGGGTGTTTGCAGCTCCATATCGGAAAAGCCATGCGCGTTGGGAACTTCTCGGGCTTTGAAAACAAGGGCATCAGGGATCAGCATATAGATGATGTCTCTGATGGTATTTTCATTGGTAAAGGCATTGGAACTTGGTGTCAGAGATTCTGTTAGAATTATATTGAATAACTCTACGATTTTAGGTAAATCTGAAGAATCAATAAGCTGAGGTAATGTGTCTAATGCATTTCTTGTATCGATTGATAGTTTTCTGTTTTTTGATTGCAGGTAAAGCAGTATGAGTGATTCTGCTACTTCTTCATTCGGTAGGCAAATGGATACAGATGTTTTGTTTTCATAGCGCAATGTATAGTAGCCGGTTTGAAGAAGTAAGATACTATAGGGAATTGTGTCTGTATTTGATTTGATTTTAAGCTCATTCCTTGAAAGCGATATAGCTCTTTTTCTGCCAGATAGGATTTCTTTGTCTTGTATAACTGATTCGAGGCTGAAAAAGAAATTTGAATTATGATTTTTACCGGTGATATAGTTTTGGAGGATGCTGGGAACACATCCTGAATCATACCAGTAATTTTCAAAATGATGTTCTGGCTTACGGAGAAACTTGAGCACAGACCAAGGATTGTATACGGTATCCTGGGCATCTGGGCTAAACTGATACCCGTCATAGCGGGCTTTGAGGCGACGATAGACGTCTTCTACGGGGAGATGGAGAACGGTTGCTGCATTGCGGATATAGGGATCAAAATACCTATGGAGCTCTTCCTCAGTGATACCAAGTAAATGATTATATTCTTTGTTGAATGAGATATCCTCTAAGAAATTGACATCAGAGAAGAGACTGACATGGGAAACTCTTGTGATACCGGTTATAAATATGAACCTGAATTTCCAGGAAAATTCTTTGAGTGTATTAAAAAATGCAGAAAGACTATCGAGTATCGATTGGGCTTTTTGCTCATCGGGCAGTGAATGAATGATCGGCGCATCGTATTCGTCAATCAGCATCACAAGATTAAGCGTTTGGATGGATACGCAGTAGCGTGCTAAGAGGCTGTCTGGTGTATCTTTGTTGGTGAGAGGAAAGCCTGCGAGATGGGGAAAGACGTTTGTGAATGCCCTTTGGAGTGCGCAGAACAAACCATCTCGAAACGCTTCGGCGCTTTCACGTCGGAACGAAGCAAAGTTGAGGGATATGACTGGGAATGCTTCTTCCTTCCACCGGTTTTCAAGATGAAGCCCTGCAAAATCCGCAATACCGTTGGCAAAAAGAGACGCAAAGGTTGAAAGCAAGAGGGTTTTTCCGAATCGGCGAGGTCGCGATAAAAAAAAGCGACCTCTCACTTGAGCAAGATCGCCAATATTGTCCGTCTTATCAATATAGATCTGATTGAGTGCGCGCAGGGCATGGAAGTTCGAAGAGGAGAGGGAAAGCCTTTCAAGCATGGAGACAGGGAGCGTTTGTCTGAGCATAGAGCATCATCGGAGGCGTGGAATGTTTTTGCTTTGTATCCTTACAACGAGTCTATATTGAGCAGTTTCATCGTCTGCTGATCGGTGAATTCAAAGCGCAAGGGCGTGATCGTGATATACTTGTTCCTGAGCAAAATAATATCGGAATCACTGCGCATCTTGGATTCGTCGCGGGCGCCGATCAGCCAGTAGTAGCGTTCTCCCCTGGGATCGGTGCAGCCCTGATAGACATTGTCCCAGGTGACTTCGCTATTTGCGCAGACGCGGATTCCCTTGATATCGTCGATGGGGCAGTCGGGATAGTTGATGTTGAGCACGCGTTTTTTGGGGATGGTTTCCAAGGGGAGCTTCGCAAGAAGACGGACGGCGTGTTCGCATTGGGCGTTGACATCGCTTGGATTGTGGTTGTCGAGCGAGAGGGCAATACTGGGGAAACCCTGTTGGGATCCCTCGATGGCTGCAGCCACGGTTCCTGAATAGAAGAGATCAGGGCCTACGTTGGCACCCATGTTTAACCCGCTCACAATGCAATCAGGCTGGTGTTCCATGAGCGAGCCCAAAGCCAATTTGACGCAGTCGGCAGGTGTTCCGTAGACTCCAATGCCGTGGTAGTTTTCCTCTTCGTGGTGTTTTGTGCGCAGGGGATCAAAAATCGTCAGGCATTGACTGACACCGGACTGCTGTCGCATGGGGGCAACGACGTCGACCGTGTGCCCGGCCTTGATCAAGTGTTTTGCCAGGGTTTTTATGCCCAGAGCCTGGATGCCATCGTCGTTTGTGAGAAGAATATGCATAGAGTTTTCCCGATTTACGGATTTTGTACGTTGGTGATTGTTGTTTTTTGACGCAGTATATTTTTCGCAAAAACCCATAGTAGCATGGGCATAGGGATCTTATATGGAAAAAGGGATGTTCGTCAAAGACATTACGGATAAAAATCCCGTCCACGGCATCTTTTGCGTAAACCATGCGGTCGAGGCGACCACCAGAAAAAATACCCTCTATTGGGCGCTTACCCTCCACGATGTGACCGGCGATATCGACGCGAAAATCTGGACGCCCGAGCAATCGGGGCTGAGCCAGCTTCCTGGCGTTGACAGCTATCTTTCGATCACAAAAGCCAGAGGCAGCTGGTTTAAAGACACACCGCAGATCAGCATCGAGCAAGCCTCTTTGCTCTCTTCGGATGCGGTTGACTGGACATGGTTTTTTACCGAGCTTCCCAAAAAACCGACGGAACTTTTTGGGCAATTGATGGCGCTGCTTGAAAAAGAGCTGACGTTTAGGCCGTGGAAGGATTTCGTTGATGCGGTTTTTGGCGACGAACGCATTCGTACCTGTTTCCTTGAGGCACCAGGGGCAGCGTCTGTGCATCATGCCTATCGGGGTGGATTGCTTGAGCATACGCTTGCTGTATGCCGCCTTGTGCTTTTTTTAGCGGATGCCTATCCTGCGCTGGACAGGCAGACGCTCTTAGTCGGCGCGCTCTTTCATGATATCGGGAAAATCGACGAGTACAGCTACGTCAATGCGATCGATGTGACCACCCCCGGTCGAATACTTGGGCATATGGCCTTGGGGCTTGCGCTCTTAGAGCCCTTTTGTCAGCATTCAAGCGTGCCACCGGCTCTTTTGCTGCATTTGAAGCATTTGATTTTAAGCCATCACGGTCAATTGGAATACGGTGCCTCTGTCTTGCCCCAGACTCAGGAAGCCTTGGCTCTCCACTATGCCGATAATCTCGATGCCAAGATGGCCATTTGCGAAAAGCATCTTGCCAAAACGACGCTTGAGCATCCTTGGACTGAGCCCATCAATACCCTGGATCGCAGACGCCTTTTTCACGTTGAGGGTAAAGACATCTATCAGCAGGCCAAAGCGTCTGTATCACAAAAAGGCGGTGCCGATCCCTGGCAGTTCGATTTGGATGGCGGCGAGTGGGATGAATTGGATGCGCCTTCTGGTGTGGATGATGTCATGCTCGATCAGGCCTTTGAATCGACGATGGCAGAGCTCTCTTGCAAGGAACAGGCAGCAGAAAGCGATTGGCAAGAAGCAAGCACGGATGCAAATACCTGGAAGAGCGCGAGGAAGGATAGACCCAATCGCCCTCAAAACGAGGCGCATACGGATGCTTTCCCAACGGTTTTGCCAGCAAAGGATGCGATTGACGAAAAAAGCAGGGATAAGCAGGACAAGGCGCAAAACAGCGATGTTGTCAACGATCCCTTTTTGAACGAGATGTTTTTGGATGCCGAAGAGCAGAGCGATACACAAAAAGCATGGGATACGGATGTTTCGAACCAGGTCATAGAAGAGGACAATGTTGGGGGCGCTTCGCACGAGATGGCCAATTCCCCCCAAAGCAAGGATGACGTCTTCGAGAGTGCGGATTGTGCAGCAGAGGGGGGCGAGAACGTTCCCAAAAAACGCAGGCGGGGGCGTCCCCAGAAAGAGGCGAGCGACAAAAACGGACGGGACACAAAGAATGGGTCGCTCTTGGATATGCTCATGTGAGAAAAAGAAGGCTTTGTGTTTCAGGTTGAAGGGAGAGATCGGGATGTTTGTCACCTTTGAAGGCATTGATGGGGCTGGCAAGACAAGTATGCTTGAAGAGGTTCAAAAAAAGCTCTGTCAGAAAGGATGCCCGCTTTGTGTCACACGGGAACCTGGGGGCACCTTTTTTGGGAACAAGATCAGAGAGCTTGTGCTCGCGACAAAGACCAAGAATCTCAGCAACCGGGCAGAACTCTTTCTCTTTTTGGCCGATCGCGCGCAGCATGTGGAGACCGTGATACAACCAGCTTTGAAGCGGGGGGATCTGGTCTTGTGCGATCGCTATACCGATTCAACCCGTGCCTATCAGGGCGGTGGCCGTGGTTTTGATGCCACGATGCTTGAGCAGGTGCTCGCTGCCTCCACAGGCGGCCTTGAGCCGGATCTCACCTTACTCTTTGATTTGCCGGCCAGGCAGGGACTTGAGCGCGCCCAGGCCAGAAATCATCTTTTGCATGGTTCTGTCGACGAAAGCCGTTTTGACGATTTTGCACTGGCCTTTCATGAAGCGGTGCGTACACGCTATCTCGAGGTTGCCAAAAACAATCAGGATCGCATCGTGGTCATTGATGCCAGCCAGGATTTTCAAAGGGTTCGGGATGCGGTTTTTGCGGTTTTTTCAGCACGCACAGGTTTTTGTGTATGATAAGCAATGGAGGTCTTTGTGGGAACGACCAATGGCTCCTATGAAAAAGCTGCCCAAACCCTCGGGGTGGTCTTTTTCCCTGCCTTTGACTGGGCAATCAGCCCGACCCATCCGGAACGCGAGGAGCGTTTGCTCTATACGCGGGATCAACTGTTTGAAGAGGGTCTCTTTGATATTCCGGGCATCACCGAATATCCGCCGCTTTTTGCGGAAAAAAAGGCCTTGGAACGGGTGCATTTTTGTCTGCCTTCGGTGGATCATGTGAGTACAGAATCGCATTTGGCCTCAGCAGGCGGGGCGATCAAGGCTGCGCAATTGGTCTATGAGGGCAGAGAACAGCGTGCTTTTGCCCTGGTGCGTCCGCCAGGTCACCACGCCATGCGGGTTGTTCACGGCAATCGGGGTTTTTGCAATATCAACAACGAAGCCGTGATGATCGAGTACATCAGGGATCACTATCCCAAGCCAGACGGAAGCCCCTTAACCGTTGCCATTGTTGATACCGATGTCCACCATGGCGACGGTACCCAGGATATTTTCTGGAACGATCCCCACACCCTCTTTATTTCTCTCCACCAAGACGGACGCACGCTCTATCCAGGCAGTGGTTTTCTCTATGAAAACGGAGGCCCTGGAGCCCTGGGGCGAACCATCAATATCCCGCTTCCACCCAATACCACCGATAGTGGCTATCTCTATGCGGTCGAGCATGCGGTTTTGCCCTTGCTCAAATATTTCAAGCCCGATCTCATCATCAATTCCGCAGGCCAGGACAATCATTTCACCGATCCCTTAGCCAATATGCGGCTTTCTGCCCAGGGCTATGCTGCGCTCAACCGAGCCATAGCGCCCAAGATAGCCGTGCTTGAGGGCGGGTATTCGATTCGGGGCGCCTTACCCTATGTGAATCTGGCTATTTGCTTGGCCTTGGCCGGGCTGCCAACCGATGACATCAGAGAGCCCGATTGGACGGAATCCATTGCCCGTCAGTCGCATGGGGTCACAACCTATATCGAAGAGTTGTGCGACCAGGTGCTTGGCACCTATCTGAATCCCCCCAGTCATCCCAAGGAAGGCCGTGAAGACCATGGCTATTGGGTGCGTACTCGTTCTATCTTCTACGATACCGATATGCTCAGGGAGCGTCAGACGGAACGGATCCGTCTGTGTGATGACTGCCAAGGCCTGCAAATCATTGAAACGCAATCAGAGCGGGTGCGGCAATCGTTGTGCGTCTTGATTCCTCGCTTTGCCTGTCCAAAATGCCGTGAACTCGGATTGGAGTGGCTTGAACGGGGACGCAAAGCTGGCACCTACCAGTGTGTGCAGTGTTTGGACGGCGATCACGAGTAGCTTTTGATACGGCATCAATGTACCAGCGTATAGAAAAAACATGGTATTACGATCAACAATACAATATATTCTATCAGGGAGGGTAGCGGTTCACCGCTACATACTGTATGACTGATATTTTGATTATTGGCTGCGGTGGTGTTGGCAGTGTGGTTGCCCATAAATGCGCCCAGGCAAAGGTGGCTGAGCAATCTTTTGGCACCATAACAATCGCTGCCAGAACCCAAAAGCGGCTTGAGAGCGTGGCCAAGCATGTGGATGCCACCTACGGGGTTATGCCTGCGATTGCTCAGGTGGATGCCGACGACACCAAGGCGCTGATTGCCTTGATCGAACGGGTGAAACCGGCCATTGTTGTGAATGTCGCCTTGCCCTATCAGGATCTCTCCATCATGGAGAGCTGTCTTGCCTGCGGTGTCCACTATCTGGATACAGCCAATTATGAACCCCCGGATACAGCGCATTTTGAATACAAATGGCAGTGGGCGTATCGGGAGCGTTTTGAAAAAGCCGGTCTTTGTGCCCTGTTGGGATCGGGTTTTGATCCTGGGGTGACCAATGTGTTTGCGGCCTGGGTGATGAAGCATGAACTCGATAGCGTGCAAGTGCTCGATATCATCGACTGCAATGCCGGCGATCACGGCCAACACTTTGCCACCAATTTCAATCCTGAAATCAATATTCGGGAAGTGACAGCCAAAGGACGGTATTGGGAACAGGGCGAATGGGTGGAAACCGATCCGCTTTCCTGGTCGATGGACTACGATTTCCCGGAGATTGGAACGCGCAAATGCTTTTTGATGTACCACGAAGAACTGGAATCCTTGGTGCAAAATCTGCCAGGCCTTCGTCGTGCGCGGTTTTGGATGACGTTCTCTGAGAACTATTTGAACCACCTTCGGGTTCTTGAGCATGTGGGCATGACGCGCATCGATCCTGTTTCCTTCCAGGGGCAATCGATTGTGCCTGTGCAGTTTCTGGCAAAGCTTTTGCCTGATCCAGCCTCTCTGGGTCCCTTAACACGGGGCAAAACCTGCATTGGCAATCGCATGCAGGGGCTTTCCAAGGGGTCGCCGAAGACCGTCTATATCTACAATATCTGCGACCATGAAGCGTGCTATAAGGAAGTGGGATCGCAGGCTATTTCCTACACAACCGGTGTTCCGGCCATGGTCGGCACCAAGATGCTGGCTGACGGAACGTGGCTGAAACCTGGCGTGTGGAATATGGAGCAGATGGATCCTGATCCGTTTTTGCGGGATCTCGCGACCTACGGGCTTCCGTGGCAGTGCGTGCGAGTGGAGTAGGCTTGATGAAGAGCCCCCTTCCCCCGTCTTTTTTGTTTTCCAAGGATGTGCCGGCGCCCTGTTATCTGATCGATGAAGAGGCCTTGTGTCGCAATTGCGCCATTCTCGAGGATATCCAACGCAAAACCGGGGTGCGCATCCTCCTCGCCTTGAAGGCTTTTGCCTGCTGGTCGCTTTTTCCCGTGCTCTCGAGAGCCTATCAGGGCGTTTTGTGGGGCACGTGCGCGAGTTCCGTGGATGAGGCGCGATTGGGTCGCGAGGAATTTGGTGGCGAGGTACATGTCTTTAGCAGTGGCTATGATACGGCGAGCGTTTTGGCCTTGTGCGAGCTCGTGGATACCTTTTCCTTTAATTCCATAGCCCAGTTTCGTCGATTTTGGCCAACTATCACGGCTTTTTGTGCCAAGACAGGGCGCACAATCCATGCAGGGATCAGGATCAATCCCGAGTATACCGAAAGCACCCATGCCATCTACGATCCCTGTGACCCCTCATCCCGTCTTGGCGTGCGCAGGCGCGATTTCGACGAAGCGGTCTTTGCGGAAGGGGTGAGCGGGCTGCATTGCCACACCCTTTGCGAGCAAAATGCCGATGTCTTGGCTCGAACGCTCACCCAGGTGTATGCCAAGTTTGGTTCGCTTCTTACGCGTTCATCCTGGGTCAATTTGGGCGGAGGCCACCATATCACCCGAGACGATTACGATCGCGATTGTTTGTGTCGGGAGATTGTGCGGATGCAGGAGTACACAAACGCCACAGTCTACCTGGAGCCAGGTGAAGCCGTGGCGCTTGAGAGTGGGTGGCTTTCGGCCACTGTGCTTGACTGTGTGATGGCGGATGTCTGGGTTGTGATCCTCGATGTCTCAATCACCTGCCATATGCCCGATGTGCTGGAAATGCCCTATCGTCCCAGAGTGTATTATGAGGATGCTGGTAGCATCTGCGAGGCCAAAGCCTATGACGGGCAGGGGGTGTGCGTTCGGCTCGCTGGCAATTCCTGTTTGGCAGGCGATGTGGTGCCCTTTTTGTACAGCTTCTCTCGCTTGCCGTGTGTGGGAGACAGACTGCTCTTTGCCGATATGGCCATCTACAGCATGGTCAAGACCACAACCTTTAACGGCTTGCGATTGCCGAGCATAGCGAGCTTTCGGGGAGAGCGGCTTCGGCTTTTGCGGCAGTTTGGGTATGAGGATTTTAAATCGCGTCTTTCCTAGACAAACGCATAGACAAACAAAAAGAGCCAGCGTGGTGCTGGCTCTTTTTGTTCAGAAAAGATGTTTGAGGGATTCGGGAATCCAGGAGGATTCTTGGGGCTTTTCGTTGATTTCTTCAGGCTGCACAGCGATTTGGCTCACACTCGTCTGTGGTGTTTCGGGCGATGTGTTGGCGCTCATATTGGTGTGCTCGGGAGTCTTTGCGGGGAGAGAGCGACGGCTCAGGAGAAGGGGTGGCTCAGGATCGAGAATGCCCTTCATATATTCGGAAAGCGTGACAAAGCGTTCGCAGCCAGCTCGTTTTAAGTCCTCGACAATGCGCGGCAGGTCGTCAACCGTCCGCTCATGGATGTCGTGGAAGAGAAAGACGCCCCGAATTTCGCCGGGTTCATAGACATGGCCGCGCACAGAGGGGATTTTGCCATAATCTTGGGGCAAACGCTTCCAGTCGAGACTGTCCATGGACCACAATACCACATCCAGCCCAAAGGAGGCCGCGATATCGGTTGTGCGCTGGTCGTAGGAGCCATAGGGCGGGCGCAGATAGGTGGGAATAATGCCAAGCGCTGCTAAACTCTCATAGCCCTTGGTGATTTCTTCTTCGAGCTTGGCATTGGAGAGCTTCTTTAAATTTTTGTGGGAATAGGTATGGCTGGCGATTTCATGCCCCTCATTGGCCACACGAAGGGCGATGTCAGGATAATGGTTGACCATCTGCCCCAACATGAAGAAGGTCGCATGGATCTGGTATTCTTTGAGCATGTCGAGGAGTTTGGGGGTGTAGATGGAGGGACCGTCGTCGAAAGTGAGGGCGCAGAGATTTTCTTCCATCGCCATATCCGTCATTTCCGTGCCGCCAATAACACGGGCATTGCTGGGACTTGGGATGAGAAGAAGACAAAGAAGAAGGGAGAGCAGAGGCCATGCATGGGTGTGGGACATAGGTCACCTGTGGCAAAAAGATGGAGAAAAAAACGCTTGCAATTTTTCGGCAAGTTCGGTAGGAACAAGGCCATGCAACGCACGGTGAATGAATGGAGTTTTCCTAGCATTCAAGCTCGGTGACTGCAAGAAAAAAATTGAGAAAAGATCAAAGATTTTTCTTGACAAGCATTGAGCAAGTGCGTATACCTGTTGCTGTTCAGTGCAGGTATCGACGGGCAGTTAGCTCAGTTGGTAGAGCATCGCCTTCACACGGCGGGGGTCGTAGGTTCAAGTCCTGTACTGCCCACCAAACGGAACGGTAGTTAAGTCGGTTTATAACGCCGGCCTGTCACGCCGGAGGCCGAGGGTTCAAGTCCCTTCCGTTCCGCCAAAGAAAATAATGCTGTAGAATTGCATCACGTGGTTCTACAGCTTTTTTTACCCCTTGCATACCGTGCAAAGAAAGTGTATACAGATTTCATTGACATGAGCCGCATTTTCCAAACGGAACGGTAGTTAAGTCGGTTTATAACGCCGGCCTGTCACGCCGGAGGCCGAGGGTTCAAGTCCCTTCCGTTCCGCCAAAATTGTATAAAGAGCCCTCTTTGAGAGGGCTTTTTTTGTGCCTCCAATTCGTCGCGCTCTATAGCGTCTCTCCACGGTTCTGTTTATTCTGCTTGTGACCGTCATGGTGAAAATCCGCTCCTACGAAAGAGGAGCAAGTGCCTCTTTGCCAGGCTGCGTGGGATTTTTGTCATGTATTTGTACGAATGTTTTTGAAAATGAGTAGTAATTGCTTCTGAAGAAAAAACAGCGAGGGAAAGAGGATAAAGGGAGTATATTCAGGGAAAAATGTACTTTTCGGTGTTTTTTGGAAAACGTTTAGCTTCGAAATTCGCAACGAGACAGCGATTTTTTTAGAGAGACGGATCATCTGGATATGACCCTTTTCCGTACAATACCCCACACAATGATGAAGCGTGTTGTCGGATTGCGTTATGCGGTGCGACAGCCTTTTTGTCTTTGGCTGTGCCACTTGCATGTCTTGCCATGAAAGAGTACAGTTCTGTCATGGCAAACCGCCGTATACTTTTTCTTATGCCCGCGCAAGCTGTGACAAGCGTCTTTCCTCCCTTACGAGACGCTGGCTATGAGGTGGGTATCGCCGAGAATTTGAAAGGTGCTCAGGTCTTTATCCGCAAGTCAGAGCCGTGTGTGATCTTTGCTCGCCCCCAGCTCCCAGGCTTTCGGATAGAAGACCTTCTTGCCGTTGCCCAAGCAGAGGAGCATTTTCCGCCTGTTGTTGTGGCCACAGACGCTGGCAATGCCCAGGAAGCGGAACGATTGCTCAATATGGGCGCCAAGGACTATTGGCTTGAGCCGCTTGATCCCAACCGCATTCTCACCATGGTGCGGGAGCCGGGGAAAGCAGTCCCCATTCCTGCCAAAACCACCCTCGGAGGCCATAAGCCAAGCCTTGCGGACAATGAGGGGCCTCGCATCGTTGGGCGTCATACATCCATGATACGCGTCTTGGCGCTTGCCAAACAGGTGGCGCCGTCAAAGGCGACGGTTTTGATCATGGGGGAGAGCGGAACAGGCAAGGAAATGTTTGCCCGCTATCTGCACGCCATGAGCAAGCGCAGTGCAGGCCCATTTATTGCGGTCAACTGCGCGGCATTGCCTGAGCATTTGCTCGAAAGTGAACTCTTCGGCCATGAAAAAGGGGCCTTTACCGGAGCTATTGCGCGAAAATTGGGCAAGTTCGAATTGGCAAGCGGGGGCACGCTCCTGCTCGATGAAATTTCGGAAATGGATCTGCCGCTGCAGGCAAAGCTTCTCCGTGTCCTTCAGGAGGGCGAAGTCGACCGCGTGGGTGGGGCTGAGACCGTGAAAGTCGATGTGCGTGTTTTGGCCACAACCAACCGCAATCTCGAAGACTGGGTGAAGCAAGGCAAGTTCCGGCAGGATTTGTATTTCCGCTTGAATGTCATTCCCTTGCGTTTGCCGGCTCTCCACGAACGCGGCAACGATGTCCTCGATTTGGCGCAATTTTTCGTGAATATGTATGTTCGCGAATATTCCCTTCCCCCTATGACGCTCTCCCAGCGTGCCATCGATTGGCTCAAAGCCTATGCCTTTCCGGGCAATGTCCGGGAACTCCAAAACCTCATGGAACGCGCCGTGCTCTTAGCCAATGGCCATCCCATTGAACCCTGCCATTTTCTCTTGGAAAACGCCGAATGGCCGCTTTTTGAAGAAGAGACCGTGGGCGACTCCGGTCAGGATCCTTCTGACTCTCCCTCCTTTGAATCGACCTTGCGCGAGGCCAATCGTTTACCCAAGGATGAGCGGGTGGTTGAGCTCGAAGAGGAAGGTGCATCGACCAATCAGGCGCAAAAAGATCCTTCCGATCCCTTGGCTGCCTTTACAGGTCCTGTCATCCCGCTCCATGAGATGGAGCGGATCATGATCATTAAAGGGCTTCAGGTGACAAGCGGCAATCGCACCCAGGCTGCAGAAATGCTTGGGATCTCTGTGCGCACCCTTCGCAACAAGTTGAACGAATACCGCAGCATGGGCAAGCCAGTTGATTAATCTTCCTGCCAGTTTCTCCCTCCTCTTATTTCTCACCGATTTTCCTGCGATAGATACAGCATCTCTTCGAGGATGCCGAGCAAACTCCCGAGCAATCCGCCGCCATGGATGGGTGAGCCAAAAATAGCCTCTTGGCGGTTTGTGCGGTCTTTTTGCCTGATACCATGGGGCAAAACATGCCCAAGAACCGAGGTGATGCGGCTGGTGAGCAGGCTTTCTTCCGCAGCAGCGGCAAAGATCGGCAGTATCCGGGTAAAATGCTCGCGCACCTCGGCAAAATAGCTGAGTGCCTTGGGACTGGGTGGAATGGAGAGAAGGGTGACAATCGCGGCGTGCAAGGAGTTCAGCATAGCGCCGGGAATGCCGCTTGCCCAGCCGTAGAGCCAGGATGTGCGTTCAAAAAACAGATGGTGTTCGAGCGCAAGGGCTATGAGGGTCTTGATCACGTATCTTGCTTTGAGGAGTGGTTCGACAAAGGCATTGGATTCCCAGACACTGGGGGATTCCAAAATCCAGGCTGGCAAAATCGTCTGCGGAAGAGGAATCTGTGTCATCTGGGTCAGGATATGGGCGAGCAGATTATTGGCATCAGGGCTTTGTGGGGTCTCGAGATGGGAATAGCTCAAGACATAGCGTCCTTTGCCATACAGCCCTTCAACAACAAGGGCTTTGTCGCATAAAAAATTGGAAGAGAGATCCAGGCCGTATTCTGCGTGCCATAAGCTCACGATGCGTTCTGGAATAGAAGACAAGGGGAGATCGCCGAGCCAAAAGTCTTGGGCTTTCTCCTTGGCCTTGGCCAGCACATGCACCCGGGGATCCATTTCTTCGCGAAATTGTCCTGGCCACCATACCGGCAGAGCCAGGGTTTTTCCCTTGAGCGTGCTTGGGCAGAAATCGTTGTCTGTGACGTTTGCGAGCACATGGCCAGAGATCAAGTGTTGCAGGCGGTCTGGATAGGGTTTGCGCGACCAGGGGCACAGCGAGAGGGTTTCCTTGGCGTGCAGGGCAAGGCCTGCTCCGCCGCAAAAGCCCAGATAGCCCCCTCCTTGTTTGACAAAGTCTTGGATGGCGGTCATCCCCGCCCCTCCCAAGGCCTGGGCTTTTTGTCTGGCATTGCCCCCAGGAACCACAAGAAGCCGAACGCCTCCCTTGTCCAGGATACCCTGGGCGATTTCCCGACATTGTGTCAATCGACAATTGAGTCCTACGGCATGCAGGGCTCGCCATGCCATAAGTCCCCAGATATGGGAGGCATCCCAGAGGATGCAGATTGGAGGCAGCGTGTGCATGCTGTGTTGATACCGCCTTTGATAGTTGGATGGAGAATTGTATGCGAGATACCCTCTCGAGTGGCTATGAACCAAATCATGTAGAAGAACGCTGGCGCAAGCATTGGGAAGAGGATGCCAGCTTTACGCCCGATCCTGCAAGTCCCGGCGAGGGCTATGCGATTGTCATTCCTCCGCCAAACGTCACAGGCGCCCTTCATATCGGACATGCCTTGAATCTTACGCTGATTGACGTTTTGTGTCGACACGCCCGCCAAAAGGGCAAGAACGTCCTTTGGATTCCCGGTACCGACCACGCGGGCATTGCCACCCAGAATGTTGTTGAGCGGGCGCTTGCCCGTGAGGGAAAAACGCGTCACGAGCTGGGGAGAGAGGCCTTTATTGAGCGGGTGTGGCAATGGCGTGAAGAATACGGGCATCGCATTCTGGATCAGATCCGCTCCCTTGGCTGCTCGGTTGACTGGACACGGCTCCGTTTCACCATGGACGAAGGCCTCTCCAAAGCCGTGCGCAAGGTCTTTGTCTCTTTGTACAACGATGGGCTTATCTATAAAGGCGACTATATCATCAACTGGTGCTCCCGCTGTCATACGGCCTTGGCCGATGACGAGGTGGAACACGAAGATGAAGCAGGGCATTTGTGGCGTATCCGCTACCATATCGACCAAAGCGACGAAGAGCTGGTCGTGGCAACCACGCGTCCTGAGACCATTCCCGGCGACACAGCAGTCTGTGTGCATCCTGAAGACACGCGCTATCAGCATCTCATTGGCAAGCAGGCCATTGTGCCGATCCTTGGGCGCAAAGTGCCTATTATCGCCGACAGCTATGTGGATCGGGAATTCGGCACTGGTGCGTTGAAGGTCACCCCCTGCCACGATCCCAACGACTGGATGCTCGGCAAACGCCACGATCTGGCCTTTATCCAAGTGATCGATGAAAACGGGATCATGAAGGAGGAATCTGGCTCCTATCACGGTCTCACCAAGGAAGCCTGCCGGAACAAGATTATCGAAGATATCGCAGCCCAAGGCGATCTTGTGGGCGAAGAAAAACTCCAGCATGCGGTGGGGCATTGCTATCGCTGCCACACCGTGGTCGAACCCCATGTCTCGACCCAGTGGTTTGTCAAAACAACCGCTCTCGCCAAGGAAGCCCGCGATGCGGTGCCAGACAAAACCCGCATTTTGCCCGAATCCTGGCGTAAAACCTACTACCATTGGCTTGATACGATACGCGATTGGTGCATAAGCCGTCAGATCTGGTGGGGGCATCGCATCCCTGCCTGGACGTGCGCGGATTGCGGAAAGCTTGTGGTGGCAGAACAGGATCCCACGGTGTGTCCTTCCTGCGGAAGCACCCATCTTCAGCAGGATGAAGACGTCCTAGACACCTGGTTTTCTTCCAGTCTTTGGCCCTTTTCCACCATGGGCTGGCCAGAGAAAACGCCTGAGCTTGCCAAATACTATCCGACAGCGGTCTTGGTGACGGGCTTTGACATTATTTTCTTCTGGGTTGCCCGCATGATGATGATGGCGCAGCACTGCATGCACGAAGTGCCCTTTAAGGATGTCTATCTCCATGCCTTGGTTCGGGATGCCCAGGGACGCAAGATGTCCAAATCCACGGGCAATGTCATTGATCCCATTGTCATGATCGAAAAATACGGCTGCGATGCGCTCCGCTTTACCCTGACAGCCTTTGCGGCCATGGGGCGGGATATCCGGCTTTCGGAAGACCGTATTGAAGGGTATCGGCATTTTGTCAACAAATTGTGGAATGCCGCCCGTTTTTCCATGATGAATATCGGTGAAACAGCGCCCAAGCCCTTTGATCTGGGAGCAGCCACGGGCTTGCACAATATTTGGATCCTCCATGCCTTGGAAGAGGTGAAAAAAGACGTCGATCAAGCGCTTGAAGAATACCGCTTCAACGACGCAGCCCAGAGTTGCTACAAGTTTTTGTGGGGTTCTGTGTGCGACTGGTATCTGGAACTGGTCAAACCCGACATGCAGAAAGAGGGAGCGCCCAAAAATCAGGCGCAGTTTGTGCTGTGGACGGTTTTGCGGGAAATTTTGGTGCTGCTCCATCCCATCATGCCCTTTGTCACAGCGGAAATCTGGGATGCCTTGCCTGTGTGCGAGGGCTTTGAACACTATGAGCTCGCTAAGGCTCCCTATCCACCTTCTCGTCCTTCCTGCGTGCGTCCCAAAGAAGCAGCGCAAATGGACTTTTTGCAGCAGGTCATTGTTGCTGTGCGCACCATCAAGGCCGAGCTTTCGATCAGCCCTGGCAAGAAAGTGCGCCTTTTGCTGCAGCCGGCTGATGACGAGCAAGTGCAGCTCCTTGAGGACAATCGGGAACTCATTCTCACCGTTGCCCGTCTGGAGGCCTTGGAAATCGATCCGGGTGCCAAAGCCCCCAAAGCCTCGGCTTCAGCCGTTGTCTTGGGCTGCCAGATTGTGGTGCCGCTGAAGGGCACGGTCGATTTGGCTGGAGAGCTGGCCAGGCTGGATAAACAGCTCGCCAAACTTGAGAAGAATTTGATCGCTGTCAACAAGCATTTGGCGGACGAGAACTTTTTGAGCCGAGCGCAGCCAGAGGTGGTTGAGCGGGAACAACGTCTTTCGACGGAGCTCTTGGACAATAAAGAAAAACTCACAGCCATGCGTGCTCGATTTGCTCAGGCTCTTGCAGAGGATGCGGAATAAATCAACGCCCCAAATACGCGTGTATTTGGGGCGTTTTGGCTTTTTGGGAGGAACTTATGTATTTTCCAGCAGCTGAAATCACAACAAATCCTCTCCTCCCATTTGTGGTGGCCTTGGGGATTTCCTTTTGTACTTCAATGGGTGGCGTATCCGGGGCTATCTTGCTCTTGCCCTTTCTCATGAGCGGGCTTGGCTACACCAATCCCAGTGTGAGCGCAACCAATCAGTTTTTTAATATCGTGGCCTGTCCCGGTGGGGTCTATCGGTATTATAAAGAAGGGCGCTTGTTGTGGCCGGTATCGGCGACGATCGCCTTGGGTACCTTGCCTGGTGTCTTTGTGGGCGCTTTGCTGCGGATTACGGTTTTGCCAGATCCTTCGGATTTTCGCCTTTTTGCAGGATGTGTTTTGCTCTATGTTGGCCTTCGCATGGTGCGAACGCTGCTTACGGAACAAGCCGTCAAAAAGCAGGAGAATCGACAGGCGAGCATCCGTATGGAAAAGGCAGACGGCGCAAAGATTGCCTTTACCTATGACCAGACCTTGTATACGGTTTCGAAACGATCGCTTATGCTGTTGAGCGCTGTTGTCGGGCTTGTTGGCGGTATCTATGGTATAGGCGGCGGAGCCATGATGGCGCCGTTTTTGGTTTCCTTCTTTGGCCTTCCTGTTTATGTCGTGGCTGGAGCCACGCTGTTGGCAACAGCGATCACCTCGTTGGGAGGCGTGTGTTTTTACACCCTCTTATCCACCGTCTATGAGGGTATTCAAACTGCCCCCGATTGGCGTATGGGGCTTTGTATTGGCTTTGGGGGTATGGTTGGGATGTATTTGGGGGCTCGATGCCAGAAATTTGTCCGGGCAGTTGTGATCAAATGGATGCTCGCCCTGATTTTGCTTGGCACAGCCATAAGGTATGTGTTGTAAAAGAAGTTCGTCGTCGAGCAGCTTTTTGCAAAAGATCCCTTCAGCCTCGAAGCTTTTGATGGGGGCGGCTTGTTTCCTTTGAGCCAGCAAATTTTCCACACTCCCCATCGGGTAAAAATCAATCTTTGAAACAATTGCCATGGGAGATCCAGTTTATGTCTGCAATTACGAATTTGCGTGAAGAAGCCTTGGCTTTGCACAAGGAGCATCAGGGAAAAGTTGCCATCCAGCTCAAAGTGCCAGCCAAGAATGCTGACGATTTGACCCTTGCCTATTCCCCTGGTGTCGCCGAACCGTGTCTGGCCATTGAAAAAGATCCTGAGCTGCTTGATGTCTATACCAATCACGCAAATTTTGTCTGCGTGGTCTCAAACGGTACTGCTGTGCTTGGGCTGGGTGACATTGGTGCCAAGGCAGCCATGCCTGTTATGGAAGGCAAGGCGCTTTTGTTTAAGACCTTTGCCGATGTCGATGCCTTTCCTTTGTGCGTGGATACCAAGGACACCCAGAAGATCGTGGAACTGGTGGAGAGTGTTGCGCCAACCTTTGGCGGGGTGAATTTGGAGGACATCAAAGCGCCTGAATGTTTTGTCATAGAACAGGCCTTAAAGGATCGGGGGATTTTTACAGGCCCCATCTTCCATGACGACCAGCATGGAACAGCGGTTGTGACCATGGCTGGTTTGCTCAATGCCTTAAAGGTTGTTGGCAAGAAATTGGATTCGATTCGGGTGGTGACAAGCGGAGCAGGGGCTGCGGGAACAGCTATCATCCGCCTTTTGATGGCTGTAGGGCTTAAAAACGTTATTATGTGCGATTCCAAAGGACCAATCTACGATGGCAGACCGACGGGGATGAATCGTTTTAAAGAGGAGATCGCCAAGGCGACCAATCCCGACAAGGTGTCAGGCACCTTGGCTGATGCGATTAAGGGCGCTGATGTCTTTATCGGGGTCTCTGTGCCCAATGCCTTGGATGAGGCCATGATCAAGAGCATGGCCAAGGATCCCATTGTCTTTGCGCAGGCGAACCCCATCCCAGAGATTTGGCCTCTTGAGCGAGCCGTCAAAGCCGGGGCACGTGTTGTTGCAACAGGCAGATCCGATTGCCCCAATCAGATCAACAATATTTTAGCCTTCCCGGGCATTTTCCGAGGGGCTTTGGATGTGCGGGCAACCGATATTAACGATCACATGAAGATCGCGGCAGCCCATGCTATCGCTAACATGGTTTCAGAGGCAGAGCTTTCAAGCACGCATATCATTCCCTTTGCCTTTGATCCTGATGTTGCGCCCAATGTTGCCAAGGCAACGGCGCAAGCAGCCATTGAGAGTGGCGTGGCTCGGATAGTTCTTGATCCGGAAACCGTTGCTTCCAACCTCAGAAAGCGGCTTGCGAATCGATAAAGCGATAGCAAAGAATGAGACTGCGTATTGTGTGGTAAAAAAATAAAAAAACGTTACCATCCGATAGGGGTGGGTTTACTGATACCGAGTTAGTCGGGAATTCTTGCCTCTCTTTCTGGACAAGAAATGTCCAAAAGAGTCAGATTGACAACGGAAGGGCGGAGTTCATACTCCGTCCTAAGAGCAGAACAAAACGACAGCAAAAAAGAAAGACCGTGGAGAGATCTCTGACCAGCCAAGGCATTGAGGAAAAACTGTGCAGGCGGAAGAAATTTGGAACGATGTATCGGTATCAGTGCGGTTCGTGCTGTAGATGATATTGAGATAATAGGAGATTATTTTTTATGGTAAATCTACAACTTAGTGTCGAAGAATCCCTTCGAGATAAGGCTCAAGCTGTCGCTGAAGATATAGGTATCGACCTTGAAAGAGCAATATATCTCTTTCTTACACTGATGGTTCAGAAAAATGACCTGCCATTTCAAAAAGAAGATGACCCTTTTTATAGTCCTCAAAATCAAGCTCATCTTCGAGAAATATTTGATGACTTTAAGCATAACAGAAATTTTGCGCCCCACGAGTTGATTGAGGATGAAGATGCTCATTTGGCACAATAAAGAAACAAGATCGAAAGACTCTGAGACGGATCAACCAAATTCTTAAAGACATTCAGCGTTCACCCTTTGAAGGTCAGGGAAAACCAGAACCACTCAAAGGGGATTTGACAGGCTTGTGGAGCAGACGTATAGACGATTTTAATCGTATAGTTTACGTTATAAAGGGAGAAGATTGTGTAATCATGCAGTGTAATGGGCATTATAACTAGATACTATATATTATTGCATAAATTAAAAAATATGCAATGAGTGGCTAGACGTGAAGTACTCATTGTTCCATTCGTCTTGTCTTTGCGCAGGCGAACCCCATTCCAAAAAGGGGGGGGGATGGCACAAGTGCTGACCACGGATAAAGATTTTCAGAATGTTGACAATGGCATGTCCACACCTGGCACTGATTCAGAATACTATCCCTGGTTTCGGCGGAAGGTCAGGAAGGTCGCGTTCGGACATCTGATGAAGTTGACCGTCTGTCAGAAGAGAGGATAGCCCGTTTATTCGTCGTGTTTAAAAAAATTGCCGTCTCTCGTCGCCGAAGTGCGAAGAGAGACGGCGTTTTGCAATGGTGGCTTAGGATCAGGATCTGTAGTCGGCATTCAAGGAGACGTATTCGTGTCCAAGGTCTGAGGCCAGAAGGGTGAAGGAGCCAGATCCATTGCCGAGAGAGATTGTGATGGGGATGGAATCTGCTTTGAGGCGATTTGTCAATTCGTCTTCACAATCGTCGTTTTGGGGTTGGCCATGTGAAAAGCGGAGGATGCCGCACAGCGTGAGCGTGACCGATTCTGGGTCAAAGTCAGCACCGCTATAGCCAATGGCTGTGATAATGCGTCCCCAGTTTGCATCGCCGCCGTAGATGGCTGTTTTGACCAGTTGGGAATTGCCCACACTGCGGGCAACGATTTCGGCATAGGCATCGTCTTTGGCACCGACGACCGAAATTTCGAGGATTTTTTTCGCGCCTTCGCCATCCATAACCAGCATACGGGCGACATCGCCTAAAATTGAGGTCAGGGTCTGTTCAAAGACGGGGAGATCTTGGTCAGAAATCTGAACACCTGAGGCCGCGTTTGCCAGGCCAATGATCGAATCGTTGGTTGAGGTGTCCCCGTCAACGGATACGCGGTTAAAGGTTTTTGCAACAGCCCGGGTAAACATCTTCTGCCACGGTTTTTGCGCAATATCCGCATCGGTGAGACAGACACAGAGCATGGTTGCCATATTGGGACAAATCATGCCTGCCCCCTTGGCCATGACTGTCAGATGCACGGTGCCATGGGAGAGAGTGAGATCCAAGGCGCGGTATTTGGGGAAGGCGTCTGTCGTCATGAAGGCGCGGGTAAAGCCCTCGGCATCCTTGCTGCCAAGGGAGGAGACAGCGTTTGGCAGCGCCTTGAGCATTTTGTCCATGGGCAGTTGCGCGCCAATCACCCCTGTTGAGAGCACAAGGACTTGGCTTGGTTCTTTGGCAATGTATTTGGCCACCGCTGTTTGGCAGGTGCGCACATTGGCTATCCCCTCTTCTCCTGTGCAGGCATTGGCCTGGCCGGAATTGGCAAGCAGAGCAAAGACAGGTGCGCCATGGGCTAAGATCTCCTTGCAGGCAAGCACAGGCGCTGCGCAAAAGCGATTCTGGGTGAAGAGACCGGCATAGACGCAAGGCGTATCCGAAATGATGAGGCCGAGATCAGGCCGATTGGGCGTTTTAAATCCTGCTTCCGCGGTACCTGCCCGAAAGCCTTTTGGCAGTGATTGATCGTGGTTTGCCATGATTGATCCTTTACAATGGGAGAAAAAAGCCCCGAAAGCGGGCTTTCGGGGCATGCACTTGATTAGGCGCGGGATTTTTGAATTTCGTCCGCTATGGCCTGGGGAACACGTTCATAATGGTGGAATTGCATGGTGAAGGTTGCTCGGCCTTGCGTGCGGGATCGTAAATCCGTTGCATAGCCAAACATGGAGGCCAGTGGCACTTGGGCACGCACGCTTTGTGCGCCTCCAGCTCGTGCTTCCATGCTTTGGACGCGTCCGCGGCGACCGTTTAAATCGCCCATCACATCGCCCAGATATTCCTCAGGGGTGACCACCTCAACATCCATGATGGGTTCAAGAAGGACAGGGCCTGCTTTCTGCATGGCGTCTTTAATAGCCATGGAACCAGCCACATAGAAGGCCTGTTCGGAAGAGTCAACTTCGTGGTAGGAACCAAAGACTAGATTGACCTTCACATCCACGCAGGGGAAGCCGGCGAGCACGCCGCTCTTCATGGCGTCTTGAATACCTTTGTCGATGGAGGGGATGTATTCCTTGGGAATCACACCACCTGTGATGGAGTTGGTGAAGGCATAGCCTTCGCCGGGATTGGGTTCGATTTCAATCACGCAATGCCCGTACTGTCCACGACCACCAGACTGCTTGACGTGTTTCATGTCGGATTTTGCCGGCTTGGAAATCGTCTCACGATAGGCCACCTGGGGTTTGCCGACATTGGCGTTCACCCCGAATTCACGGGTCAGCCGGTCGACGATAATATCCAGATGGAGTTCGCCCATGCCTGAGATCAGGGTCTGGTTGGTTTCTTCGTCGCCTTTCACCCTGAAGGAGGGGTCTTCTTTGGCGAGCTTGTTTAAGGCCGCCGAAAGGGCGTCGCGGTCTGCCTTGGTCTTGGGCTCAATGGCAACCTCGATAACCGGTTCAGGAATATTTAAGGATTCCAGAATGACCGGGCGTTTTTCATCGCACAAGGTGTCGCCTGTTGAGGCGTTTTTGAGACCAACCAAGGCAACGATATCGCCAGCCCCTGCCCATTTGATGTCTTCGCGTTTGTTCGCGTGCATCTTCAGGATACGGCCAATGCGCTCTTTTTTGCCCGTATTGGCATCAAAGACCGTCATGCCCGATTCCAAGGTGCCGGAATAGATGCGGAAAAAGGAGAGGTGGCCGATGAAGGGGTCGGAAAAGAGCTTGAAGACAAGACCGGCGAGGGGTTCTTTGTCCGTGCAATGGCACTCAACAATCGTCTCTTCCTTGCCGGGCACATGGCCTGTCATGGGCGGAATATCAACCGGAGACGGCAGATAGCTCACAATGGCATCGAGCAGCGGTTGCACGCCCATGTTGCGGAAGGCTGAACCGCACAAAACCGGCACGATATTGCGGGCGATCGTTGCCTTGCGCACGCAGGAGATGATCTCTTCTTCGGTCAGTTTTTCGCCCGAAAGATACTTGTCGAGCAGGGCTTCGTCTTCTTCCGCCACGGCTTCAAGCATGGCATGGTGTTTTTCTTCATACTGCGCCTGCATATCAGCGGGGATCTCGCCGATCAGCATGTTGGCGCCCTTGGTCTCCTTGTCGAAGCGAATCGCTTTGCCGGTGACAAGGTCAATAACCCCTTCAAACTTGTCTTCCGCGCCAATGGGGATCTGAAGGGCAACGGGTTTGGCACCCAGGCGCTCATGGATCATGGAAACGGCGCGGGAAAAGTTTGCGCCAATGCGATCCATTTTGTTGATAAAGCAGATTCGAGGAACATTGTACCGGTCAGCCTGACGCCATACGGTTTCAGACTGGGGTTCAACGCCAGCAACCGCGTCAAACACGCAGACAGCACCGTCCAAAACGCGCAGGGAACGCTCCACCTCGATGGTGAAGTCCACGTGCCCGGGGGTGTCGATGATGTCAATGCGGTGATCTTTCCAATAACAGGTGGTTGCGGCAGAGGTGATGGTAATGCCACGTTCCTGTTCCTGCTCCATCCAGTCCATGGTGGACTCACCGTCGTGCGTCTCCCCGATTTTGTGATTGACGCCAGTATAGAACAGGATACGCTCAGTGGTTGTTGTTTTGCCCGCGTCAATATGCGCCATGATGCCGATATTGCGCTGCATGTCCAAGGCTACGGTGCGAGACACAGATGTTTCTCCTTCACGACCACGCCCTTGTGATCGTCTTCAATCTAACGGGAAGCAATCGCCGAGAGTTGCCAACCAGCCTCTTACCAGCGAAAATGCGAGAAGGCCTTATTGGCATCAGCCATGCGATGGGTATCTTCACGTTTTTTTACCGCACCACCGCGGCCATTATAGGCATCGATGAATTCGCCTGAAAGCTTCGCGGTCATCCCTTTTTCGCCCCGAGAGCGGGCGTAATTGATGATCCAGCGAATGGAGAGGGAGATCTGGCGGTCAGGATGCACATCCATGGGCACTTGATAGGTTGCCCCGCCCACACGACGGGCTTTGACTTCCATATGGGGCTTGACATTGTCGAGCACCTTTTCAAAGGCACGCATGGGATCTTCCCCGGTTTTTTCCGCCAAAGCGTTCAGGGAATTGTAAAAAATTTTTTCGGCTGCCCCGCGTTTGCCGTTGTACATAAGACGGTTGACGAATTTGGTGACGAGGCGGCTGTTATAGAGCGGATCGGGCAAAATTTCCCGTTTAGGCACTGAACCTTTCCGTGGCATGGGGTTTCTCCTTCCACACGTTATGACCACACATATTGGCAGAACCAACCCCGCAGCCAAGGGCTGCATGGCACTGCCTCGGGTCGATCATTGAAATAAGGTCATGGGACTTGCGTAGTATAAAGAGCACGGACGCGATGTTATTTCGGCCGTTTTGCGCCGTATTTGGAGCGGCTTTTTCTCCGGTCGGCAACACCGCCTGTATCCAAGGTGCCGCGCACGATGTGGTACCGAACACCAGGAAGGTCTTTCACACGACCACCACGGATGATGACAACCGAGTGTTCCTGGAGATTGTGGCCTTCGCCGGGGATGTAGGCGGTCACTTCGATGCCATTGGTCAAGCGCACACGAGCAACTTTCCGCAAGGCTGAGTTGGGTTTTTTCGGCGTGGTTGTGTACACGCGGGTGCAGACGCCACGGCGTTGCGGGCAGGCCTGCAACGCCGGTGTTTTTTTCCGTTTCACCACGGCTTTCCGTTCAATACGGATAAGCTGGTTGATGGTGGGCATAGTAATCCTCCCTTTCGGTTTAAAAAAGAATTTCATACGCCGAGGCTTCTTGACTTGTCAAGAATGCGCTACGCATGGCGCAAAAACCACGATTGCAGGGGAAAACGCAATTCTGTCCAGTGGGCTTTGTAGGCCATTTTCTCCCCGGTTATTGGTCCCATATCGTAGCGAACGCAGCCTTCGTCGCAGAGCCATTTGATTTGTTCAAATTGCAAAATATTGCCGATGGAATAGGCGGCACAGTCCATGGCGTAGCTGAATTGTTGACCGCGGTAGATTTTGTTCGAAAGACCGCCAAAGATAAAACCAATGTCTTTTCCGTCTTTTTGGGCAAAGATCACGCGGGCTTTGCCCTCAATAGCCAACTGTGTGAGAAGAAGGTCGTAAAAGGGTGTTGTATGGGGATGCAAAATCCCATTGTGTTCCTGGCCTTTCCAGCTTTTTTGTTCAACAGCCAGCATGCGTTGGTAGCAGGTGTGGGCGTCTTCGTGGTTTGTGGGGCTTTGGCGTTCAAAGAGAATACCAGCGTTTTGAGCCCGTCCGCACGCTTTTTTGAGTTTTTGGCGGAAGTTGGCTGAGCGGTTTGCGAGAAAGGTGTCGAGGCCGCCATCCAGGGACGCTGCGCATTGGATGGATTCGTGCAAGAGGAAAAAGGCAAAGGTGTGCCCGAGATTGACCAAGAGTTCGTTCGAGAAGGGATGGTGGGGCGCCATGCCGCCAAGCACGATGACGGGAAAATTCGCCGGACCAAAGGTGGCTTCGATGCAGTCAAGCGCCTCAAAAAAGAGGGGCAGCGGATCCGATCCCAAGAGGGGGCGGTCGTAGAGCCAGGAGGATTCCAGTGGAACGAGATAGGTCTCCTTGTCTCGTTGTTCGGCGAACAAGACCATATTCCCGTGTTCTTGCATGCACAAGACGCGGCGTTCGTTGCCGTGTGCCCGATGGTAGCTGAGTACCCAAGGGGGTTCTGAGCAGCAGGGATCGGGAAGCTCGGAGAGCTGGCAGCTTGTATGCCAGGCAGTGAGGGCTTCCGCAGGAAGGATGTCGGGGAGAGGTTCAAAGGCGATATTCACGGGCGTACTATTGGGTGTTTGGCAGTCTCTGCCACGTTGTGAGCTTGGCTGGGGTGAAAAGGAGACGTTCCTCCCCAAAGCAAATCGTATCGTCAACAGTGGCTGCAAGGCGGAAGATGGCAGAGGAAGTCTTGGATTGCCTGTTCTTTGCAAGGGCTTTCAGGGCTTTTTGCTTGGAACAGTAGACGGGAAAGGCTTGTACCTTGGGATTGACCCACACCGTATCTCCGCTCGCCAAGGCAAAGAGATAGTGTTCAGGCCCAAGAATCCAGAGCTCCTGGCACTCTTCGGGGGGAGGAGCTGGTGGGCTTTTGGCTGCGCAGCCAGCAAGGAGCAGGAGGCAGAGAAGAAGAAGTCGCATGAGAATGCACATCGTTAGCGCATCTGCCGCAAGCGCTGGATACGCTCTGTGAGCGGAGGATGTGTGCTAAAGAGGTTGTTCACCGAATCACTCACCGCAAAGGCCGGTTTGACGATAAACATGTGTTCGGTTGAAGGATTGCCGGTCTGCAGGGGAATCTGCCCGCTCGCTCGCCCCAATTCTTCCAAGGCTTGGGCGAGATAGTCGGGATTGCGGCAGAGCCTGGCTCCGGTTTCATCGGCGAGATATTCCCTGGATCGAGAAATGGCCATTTGGATGAGCGAGGCGGCAATGGGCGCCAAAAGCATCAGAAGCAGGGCAGCAATGGGATTGCTCCCTTCTTCGCGATTGCCAAAGAGGTGGGCAAATTGGAAGAAATTGGCAATGCTCACAATGGCTGAGCCTAAAACCGCGGCCATGGTCTGAATCAAAATATCTCGATTGGCAATATGAGCTATTTCATGGGCAAGCACACCGGCAAGCTGTTCCGAGCTCATCATGCGCAAAAGACCTTCGGTCACAGCGACTGCCGCGTGTTCAGGATCCCTGCCTGTTGCAAAGGCATTGGGGCTTTCTTCGGGAACAATATAGATGCGAGGCATGGGGATGCGCGCTCGTCTGGCGAGTGTGCCAACGATTTCGTGCAGAAAGGGCGCATCATCGGGTGTGGTTTCTCGGGCATGGTACATGGAAAGCACAAGGGAATCCGAGAACCAGTAGCTGCCAAGATTCATGCAAAGGGCGAGAACCAGAGCAATGAGGGTGCCTGTCTGACCGCCCAAGACGTTTCCGAGCAGAAGGAGAAAGGCAGAGAGTATTCCCAAAAGCAGTATTGTTTTTATTTGGCTATTCATACGCTCTCCTATGTGGGGGGGTGGCATGTAAAGCCGGCAAACGCTGGGGCATGCACTTGTTTGCGCAGCCAAAGGAGCAAAACCAAGAGCGTCCACAATTCTTTGCGCAGATCAAGTGTTTTTGTTGTGTGCAATTCAATAAGAGTCGACAAGGCCTTGGGATCAAAAATGCCTTCGTTGTGAAGGGTTTGTGGGGCAAAGGTGTCGTCGAGCAAGGGTTTTAAGCGGCCTCTCAGCCAATCGGCAACAGGGATTTGGAAGCCCCGTTTGTTTCGATGGAGGATGCGCGCAGGAAGAATATCGCGTATGGCCATGCGCAAGAGTTTCTTGCCCTTTAAGCCCTGGCATTTCAGGGAAAGAGGCAGTCTGGCTGTGAAGCTCGCGAGATCGGTATCGAGAAAGGGCGCACGCACTTCAAGGGAATTGAGCATGGAGCATCGATCGACCTTCACCAAGATATCCTCAGGCAGATACTGGCGGCAATAGACGTGGAAGGCTCTGGCCAAGGGGGAAATACTTGGATCTTGCCAATGCTCGTATTCAACGCGGGTTGAAGAGAAGAGTTCATTGGGGTCGTGCAGAAGCCGAAGGTGTGTTTGCACATCCTTGGTAAAGAGCGTGGGCAGAAATTCGTCGTGCAAGGCGGTTAAGAGATCCTGCATGCGCAGCCAGTTTGGGGTATAGCTTGCGTGGAGAAAGGTCTGCATGGCTCGATGGAGATTGACATAGCCCGATTGGGAGGGCAGATGCGCGCACACAGGCTCAATGATGCCTCGTCTGAGCCATCTGGGTAATTTTTGATAGAAAAGCCCCAGCGCATAGGCTGCGTAGTTTTCATAGCCAGCCCACAATTCGTCCGACCCATCGCCGCCAAGGGCAACAGTCACGGATTGGCGGGTCATGTGGGAGAGCAAATAGGTTGGGGCTATCGAGGCATCAGCCATGGGCACATCCATGGCCTGGATGAGGTCAGGCAGGATATCGGCGCATTGATCGGCCGAAAGAATGCATTCCGTATGGTTGGTTGCAAAGGTATCGCGGATGATATGGGCGTAGCGGCTTTCGTCATAGCTTGCTTCCTGAAAGCCGATGGAAAAGGTTTTAACCGTTGGCAAGGCTTCGGCCATCAGAGCTGTGACCAGAGAGGAATCGATGCCACCGGAGAGAAAGACCCCCAGAGGCACGTCGCTGATTAAGCGGCGTCGAACGGCTTGACGCAAGAGGCTTTTTAGCTCGATAGCAAGATCCTCAGGCGATGCGGTTTTATTTTCAGCAAGAGGCGTTGGCAGATCCCAATAGCGTTCAATGGAAAAGCTTGTGTCGGTGAGTGTTGCGAAATGGGAAGGCGGGAGGCTTTGGATTTCGCGGTACATGGTATTGGGATTGGGAACGTATTCGTAGGCGCAGAAGCGTACAAGGGCATTGAGATCGATATGGAGGCTGAGGGAAGAAAGCGCTGTCAGTGCCGAGAGTTCAGAGGCAAAATAGCAGCAGCCGTTTTGAAAGGTGTAGAAGAGCGGTTTTTTGCCAAAGCGGTCGCGGGCAAGGAAGAGGGTTCTTGTTTGGGTATCCAGGATCGCAAAGGCGAACATGCCTTCGAGGAAGGCGAGGCAATCTTTTCCCCACAGGCGATAGCTTTCGAGAAGGATCTCGGTATCGGAATTGGTGCGAAAGTGGGCGCCATGGCGAAGACATTCGGTTCGAAGGGAGCGAAAATTGTAGATTTCGCCGTTGTAGGTGATGCAAAAGCGTTTGTCATGGCTGAGCATCGGCTGAGTGCCATCCACGAGATCGATGATCGCAAGGCGTCTGTGGCCAAAGCAGGCCGTATCCCCTCTCCAGATCCCCTGCCCATCAGGCCCTCTGTGCGCCATAGTATCGGTCATGGTGGCGACATCGGTGGGGGCTGAGTCGGGAAGCGATCGTCTGAAACGAGCAACAATACCCGCTATCGCGCACATACCGTATCCTTTGCAGCAAGCACGTGGTGGAAGAGTGTGGCCAATGCCTTGGCATTGCTTGTGGTATCAAAGCGCTTTTGCACAAAGCGGGCGCCGTTTTGTCCAAGCCTGGCTGCCTCTTCGGGGTGCGAATCCATCCAGGCAATGGCGTCGGCCAAAGCCTTTGGGTCTTTTTGCGGAACAAGGAGCCCTGTTTCCTGGTGTTTGACAAGTTCAGGCAAGGCGTGAATGGCAGAAGCCACTACAGGAAGACCCGCGGACATGGCTTCAATAAGGGTGTTGGGAATCCCATCCCTGCGTCCTGAGTTATCGATGACATTGGGCGAGCAAAAAATATCGTGGCTGGCAAAGATGGCTGGGAGCTCTTGATGGGAGAGAAGACCCGGGAAGCTGACAACGTCCTTGAGTCCCAAGGTGTGCACAAGCTCTTTCAGACGCCCTTCAAGACCGCCGAGGCCAAAGGCGATTCCGCCGCCGCCGGCAAGGGTGAGGTGGAAAGCCATTCCTCGATCCAGAAGTTCCTTGCAGGCAAAGAGCAGAACATCAAATCCCTTGGTGACATCAAAGCGTCCTAGCGCCATGAGGCGGAGGGGATGTTCCTTGGCAAGGATATGCGGGGGCGGGGGCGTTGTTTGGGGGAGGGTGAGGCAATTGTAGACAAGATGGGTTTTTCCCTTTGCCTGCCCCTTGCCAAAGTCTTCGATACGTTTGACATCAGCCCCGTTGTTGGTGCGTATGGCCAGAGCCGCTGTCATTTTGTCTTCCAAATCGGGATCCGCTGGATTGAGATTGTCGCCCCGCACAGTCATCACATAGGGAATACGCAAAAGTGTTGTGAGCATCCAGGCTGTTTGGGCTGTGCCTCTGGGCCAGGGCGCATAGATGAGGTCAACGGGATTGGCTTGCAGTTCTTTGGAGAGCAGAAAACTGACGCAAAAGGCCCAGAGATTTTCGCCAAAGACTTCGAGATTGGGCCAGGAGCGAAAAAGGTGTTTGGCGAACAATGTTCCAAAGCGGATGGGATGCCGAAGAAGGGCTTGCCCCAGCGCGAGAAGAACCTTGGGCACACTTGCCAGGCCATGGGTGTGGACGGGATGGGGGAGATTTCGCATCTCTTCGGAGCAGTGGGCGAGATTTTTGCCATAGAGGGTGTAGACGGCAAGATCCACATGCTCGCGTACGGCTTCCAGTTCCCGAAAAAGAAAGGGCTGGGTGAAGAGGGGATACCAGAGGAGAATGCAGGCAATGCGCAGGCGGGGCTTGGGGGTGGCAGGGGATGGGCTTTCAGTCATGGGAAGGGTGTGCAACAGTCCAGTCTCCGGTTTCAGCGACAAGGGTTGGGGATTGCGCTTTGAGGCGTTGACGAAGTTCTGCCATGGGCAGGCAGCAGATATCGTAGTGTTGTTTGAGCCAAGAGATATAGCTGGTCACTTTATGGAGGAGCTTGTCCGCATGGGCTTGGTCAGGGATATGGGGGGCTCCGCCCGGATGGATTTCCGAAGAATGCCAGGTGAGCGAGAGAAGCTTCCCTCCTCGTGCGAGATAGAGTTTTGTGACCAATTCCATCGCCCAGAGCGGATGATAGGCAGGCAGAAGCGCCAAAGCACCCCAGTAATTGGTTGTGCTTTTGAGCCAGTTCATGCAGCGGGTGAGCGTTGGTGAAAGACCTTTGTTTTGAAGAAGGCGTGGCAGGGATGCGAGAATGGGGGTCACGGTCAAGGGCACTTCAAAAAGATCCCCTTCCGCTGT
This sequence comes from Desulfovibrio sp., assembly GCA_017450275.1. GTDB lineage: Bacteria > Desulfobacterota > Desulfovibrionia > Desulfovibrionales > Desulfovibrionaceae > Desulfovibrio. Next base: position 40,414 of record JAFSVD010000067.1, read on the forward strand.
TGGAATGACATACGGAGTCGAGGGGGCGTCAAAGTGGTCGGGATTGGCGCTCCGTTCACAGGTGCCGTGCAGGGGTCTCACCGAGGCGTCGCAGGTAATACCCAGGCGTCTGAGCAGGGGAAAATGGTGTTTGTGGATATCCCATCGCCCCATACGGAAACTGGTCATGGGCGCCCCAAAGGCGTGTTCTCCTGCTTCAAGCAGATGGCTGAGTTTTTCCGAAAAAAGCGTATCAGAGAGGCTTGAGGCGGGCACACGATGCACGATGGGCGGCAGATTGGGCGCTATGGGTGGCGTATTCCAATGGTGGAGATGGGCTGCAAGCTCAGCACCATAGGTGTCCCGCAAATGCGTCAGAATGGCAACCGAACGCGGATCCGTGATGACAGAATACGCGCAAAAAAGGGTAGGGCGTATGCCGAGGCAGAAAAGAGGGGCAAGGGAAGGGAGAGATTGGGTGTTGGTAACCGTATACCCCTGGGTCTGGTAGTTTCCGCCGAAGAGTCCCTCCTCTTCCACATCGAGGCTGACAGCGAGATAGACTGGCATGCCGTCCACCTCTCAGAGCGAGATTGCGCCATGCTTTTCCTGGTAGTTTTGCACCAAGGCGATGGCGTTTGGCAATTCTTCGCACACGGCATCCAGGGCTTTTTGGACATGCTCCTTGGTGTGTGAGGCTGAAATAAAGAAACGGAGACGGGCAGTGCCTTCTTTGACCGCTGGGAAGGAAATGGGCATGACATAGATGCCACGCTGAAAGAGCTGTTGGGAGAGAAAGCCTGTGACCCAGGAATTGCCGATAATAACAGGGATCACCGCATAGCCTTGGGCTGCTCCGGTATCCAGGCCTTTTTCTTGGGCATAGTGGAGAAAATATTGGCTGATGTCTTGGAGTTTTTTGACGCGTTCGGGCTCGTTTTGCAGAATCTCGAGCGCCTTTCGGCAGGCTGCTGCGATGATAGGCGGCATCCCCACGCTGTAGACAAAACCCGGTGAGCCGTATTTGAGCGATTCCACAAGATCGTGCGAGCCACAGATAAAGCCGCCACAGCCGCAGAGGGTCTTTGAGAGCGTGCTCATCCACAAATCGACATCTGTGGGATCGATGGAAAAATATTCGCGAACGCCTTTGCCCGTTGCCCCTAAGATACCCAAGGAATGGGCTTCGTCGACCATGAGCAGACAGTTATAGCGTTTTTTGAGAGCAATGAGACGCGGCAGATCAGGAATGTTGCCATCCATGCTGAAGAGGCCTTCGGTCACAATGATGGCGTGTTTGCATTCGTCGCGTTTTTCTTCGAGGAGTTTTTCCAAGGCGTCGCAATCGTTGTGGGCGTAGGAGAAACGCTGCGCCCCAGACAGGCGAGCGCCTTGCACCAGAGAATTGTGCGCGAGTCCATCGTGGAAAATACCGTCTTTTTTGCCAAACAAAAAACCCAATGTGGAAACATTGGTTGCGTGGCCGCTCACATAGACAATACAGTCCTCAACCCCATAAAAGGCGGCAAGGGCTTGTTCCAGTGCGCGGTGGGGCGGGCGTTCACCACCCACAAGGCGGCTTGCACCAGCTGAGGTGCCGAATATCGTGGCAGCTTCGGTGACGGCCTGTGTGATGGCTGGATGGCCATTGATATCGAGGTAATCGTAGGTCGAAAAATTGATATACTCACGGCCATTGATTATGGTTGTGGCCTTGGCAGCTTTTTCATGGCATTTGAAGAGCGGGTTTTCCATGCCCATCTCTGATGCCATATCCACCATGCGGCTGAAGGAGAGTTTGTTGCGCAGGGGATGAAAGCCTAAATCTTGGTGTTGGTGTTCGTGCATAGCTGTTTTTTGGGGAATCATCTCGGTCTCTGGCATTGCCAGATGGTTAAGTGGGAAACCAGTCCAAATGGTTGGGCTATGAAGAGCAGGGAAGTCCATTGGTCGAATTTCTCTATCTAAAGACTCGATACCTATCCTAAAAGAGCCTTGATGGCAAGCAAGGTCTTGGATTTGTTGTTCTTTGTGGCAGGGATTTGACATTGGAGGGAGCCAAATTTACAAAACAAGAGGATGAAGGCATCATCCCTTCTTTCTCCTAACCCCATCGAGTCGTGGAATTCATGAGCAAACCTGTGTCCTGTATCGAGCAAAGCTGTCAATCCAACCCCTCCCAGGATGGCTTTGCCGAACTGTTTTTGGATGGGGTCAGCTATGTTGCCATGCCCAATGCATGGCGTTTAGGTACCCTTGATCCGCTGTGGCGAGAAAAGATCGTGGCACTTGGCCACAATCCTTCGGCAGAATCGCTCAAACACTGTGCAGACCAAGGGATGTATCTGCATACGGCATCCTCTGTCTTGCCCTTGGCCTTGATGTGTCAAGGAATGGGAGCCTTGTGGCCAGGAGCTGGCCGCGAGCTCTACGATGAATTTCCCCTTGCCCGGGAAGCCATGGATCGGATTCAGTCGGTTGCCTCGTGGGATGTTCTCTCCCTGATGGATGAAGAGGATCCCGCAAAAATCAACGCAACCCGCTGGCAGATCCCCTATCTTTTCCTGCTTGAATACGCGCAGTGGGCGTATCTCTCCTCCCTTGGTCTGGAGCCTTCTCTCATGCTCGGGCACAGTCTCGGGGAATTGATCGCGCTGTGTTGCAGCGGCATCTACACGCCTGAAATTGCTTGGCATATTTTGGATACGCGGGCAGAGCATGTGAGCACGTTGGAGTCGCGAGCCAAGCAGGATTACGGCATGCTCGCCATCCATGCTGGTTGGGATATTGTCTCCCATGTTCTTGCCACATGGCCAGAGGTGCGGGTTGCCAATTTCAATACGCCAACGCAATATATCGTCGTTGGCTCAAAATCCTTGCTCCACGAAATACGGGGCATCTTGCGCAAGCAACGCATTCCGGCTGTTTCTATCAGCGTCTCCTTATTGTTCCACCATCCCCAGATGCGCATTTTGCGGGATCATTCGCTCATGCGTCTGAACATGCTTGCCATGCATGCGCCGAAGATCCCTGTCCTCAGCGTCTCCAAAATCATCCCCTATCCCGATACCCAAGACGCGATTTGCCGCTATATTGCCGATCTCGATGAAAACCCTGTGCGCTTTTCTGAAAGTCTTACGCTCATGTGGGATACCTATCAGATACGGACGTTTTTAGAGATTGGTCCTCAGGATGTTTTGAGTGGCCTGATTGCGGCCAATCTGCCAAAGGCGCAGGTTTTGAGCTGCGGTCGCAAGGGCAAAGAGGCCTTGGCGCTTCGGGAACTGTGCGCACAACTCTATGCCATGGGGTATTTGCGCGAACAAGCGCTCAGCCGCGCCAAAACGCTCTTTCCGCACCATGTTTCAAAGCCAGTTCCAATGCAACCAATGCAGTCAATGTCGAGCGATCAGGAGGAAGCCGCTCCCGTGGAAGCGCTTGACAGCAAGACGCAGCAGCTGCTGGCTCTGTTGACCAAGGTCACCGGCATTGCCCCCATCCATCTCTCCGATGATTTGCGCCACGATTTGGCCGTACGCTCAAGTTCCTTCCCATCCCTTCTTCGCGATGCCGAAGCGCTCTTTGACCATATTCCCTCTTTTGAGGATCTGCTGCGGGTGGTGACGGTTGGCGATTTGCTTCGGGTCTTCTTGGGAAAGGCCTTACCCAATACCCCGCATCCCCTGTATCCGCGAACCGAGATCTTGCCGAGGCTGTGCCGCATGGAAAAGCGTGCGGGAAAATGGATGCTCACCTCCTTTGCCCGTCCACACGTTCACACATCGACGGAGGCGCTTGGCGTTGTCATCGAGAGTGGCCTCACAGAGCCGTGGTTGCGACTGTTGATCCCCGATCTTTTTGTTGGGCTTTTTGGTCTTGTTGGTCGTATTGTTGTCGATGCAGCGAACTATCCCTTGGTCAAACGCCTGTGTACCGATACCCTTGCTCCTCTTCCCCTTGAGCAGGGGGATGTGGAGGCCTGTGACCGTATTGTGCATCTCTGCCTTGGTGGCACAGAGAGTGAGCCTGTTTCCCACAAAAAACCGTGGTGTCTGCTTCGACTGTGGAAGGAGTGCCCGACCGAGGATGCCTTGACAACGCCGGCTGCTGGACGGGTTCTCGATTGTATCCTCGAGCAGTTTCGCCGCCATTTTCATATCGTGGGACAACTCTTTGCGCTTGAGCTGGGATCCTTTGCGCAAAAGGCGCACGTTCTCTGGCTTGAAGAAGCGCTGTGTCAACGCTTTGCGCCCAACCCACCTCTGCTTCCCCCCCTCTCCCAATCCATCCCCACCCATCTGCCATCCACCCTTATCCCGCACCGTTTGGCACCAGGCATTGGATGCAATACCTATGCGGCCAGGGTCTTTTTTTCCCGCGATGGGGATCCATGGCTGAAGGATGTGCCAACGCTCCCCTTTGTGCGGGTTCTTGAGACAGTGTGTGCGGCAGCGCATGAACTTTCGCCATGGCTTCACCTGGCAGGTCTCTCTGATCTGCAGTTTGGGGTTATGCCACAATTGTACGACGGCATTGTGCGCACAGCAGAATTGTGCGCCCATGAGGTTGGCTGGGTGCATTTAAAAGGGGTTATAACCAGACAGGTGCAGGCGCATCTTTTGTGCGATGATCTTTTGCCATCAGGCCGAAGATCGCCACACCAAAGCCTTTGTGTCAGCGGTACTCTCATTCTGGCGAAGGATAAAATCCCCTTTCCGCACTTTGGCTGGGACGAGATGGCGCTCAGGTGCTCCACGCCGCATTCCTTTGCAAGCTGGGTCGGCCCAGATTCTCCCAGGGATTGGCACTTGCTTGAGACCGTGCTTTTTGACAGTGAGGACACCCTCATTGTTCAGCCAAAACCCCCTGTCCCTTGTGTTGCTCTTGCCCTTGAAAAAGAGTACGGTACATCCTTATTTCTTTTTGCGTGCGCGATCCAGGCAGCCCAGTCTTTTCTTGCCAGGAAGACGCGGAAAACCCTGTCCCTTGACGAGCAAGCGGGTGTGTGGACGCTTGTTTCTGTTGGTTTTGTCTTTTTTGCCCCGGCTGTGCGTGAATGGGGAACGCCCACCCTCATTGTCCATGCGAAGCAAAGCGCAGCCCAGTTTGGGGAAGAAAATCCCACAGAGTTTCCGCTCGCACGCTTTGACATAAAGGCCACCGATGCCTTGGGGCAAACCCTTTTGACTGTCTCCCAACTGCAATTTGAATTTGTCCAAATTCCAAGCCAGCCAAAGCCGCTGTCTTCGGAAAAAAAGGCGTAATGCCATGCTGAAAACAGCCGCTCCTCTTGTTCTGCTTGTCCTTTTCTCTCTGTGCTTTGCTCTTTCCGGCTGCAGTTCCCAAAAAGCCGGTATTCAATCCCCCCAGCTTCCAGCCCGCCATTGGCTCACCGCTGTGCCCGGCGTTCCTGCTGAGCGTAAGACAAAACTCGAAAATGCGGTGCAAAATCTCTACGACCCCGCCAAAAAATTTGCCTTCGAAGACACAGTCTATTTGGCGATCCAACAATCGCCCATGCTGGTCAACAGCGCCGTGAATCTCGAGATCAAACGCCTGGCGCTCACCGACTCCTTGTGGAAATATCTCCCTGAGCCGCGTTTGGTCTTTACGATCACCAACAACCTGACGCGCTACAATGAAGATACGCGCTATGTCTCGGGTGATTACGGGCAGACAAAGTTTGATGTGGGATTCCGTTGCGATTTCCCCAATCCCATTGCAACCTATTTTGACAATCAGGTGCAGCGGGGTATGCTGAATTTGGCCATCTCAACTCACAGAAAGGCTGTGGGAGAGGCCATTTATAATATTGCCAAGATGTATCTGCGCTTGAAATCCTTTGCGGAAATTTTGCAAGCCAAGAAGGACGTTCTGCCTCTTGGCAAAGAGATGAAGCAATATTGGCAGCAGGTGGAATTGGTGGAAGGCAAGCAAGGGGTGCAGCTCAATCTTGCGGACGAACACACCAAGGAACTTGAGCTGACGGTTGAAAAGACGCAGATGGAAACCACGATGGAAAAGACCCGGCTGAAAATTTTGGCTGGGATCGATGTCCACCATAAGATGATGATCGACGAAGCCAGTGCCGATCGCATTTTGGCGAATTTCAACGGGCATTCGCTCAAATGGGAAGACCGCTGGTCGTGTTCGGAAGACGATGTCTTGTTGCGGGCACAAATTAAATTAGCCGACTACAATATCATGGTTGCCTGGGCGCAGTATTTGCCGCTCATGAGCGTTGAGGCCAATAAGCAGCCGCCCTCTGGTCAGGCACAGCCCTCTGGTGGCGAGGAAGACGTCTTTCTCCACTTCAAGTTCGATTTCCCCTTGATCGACTGGGGGCATAGGTATCGTGGGGTGCAGACAGCCAGGATGCAAAAGGCGCAGGCCTTTCACGAAATGGCGCGCAAGCGCACGGAATATTCAAACCGCTGGCTGCAGGCAGAACAAGGCGTAGCCTTGGCTGAAAACCAATATAAAATAGCCAGAACCCGTTTCAAAACCGCGGAATTGCAGTACAAAGAGGCGCTGATTGCCTTCCGCGAAGGCATTGAGGAAATGCCTGTTGTCACCAATCTCCACGAGCAAATGGCCAACGCGCTCATCGCGTTGATTGAGTCAGAATTGCACTATAATATGGCGAAACTTGATTGGATGTATTTAGCAAATGTGTTGCAGGAACGCTTCCTTGGTTTGCCCATGAAAACGTTGATGTAGGTTTACCATGCCAAACAAGTCCCAAAGCATATTCGTTGTCTGCCTTCTGTGTGCCTTTCTCCTTTGTGGAACCCTTGCCCAGGCTGCTGAGACGATTCTGACAGGCAAGGTCATGGCCAGGGTCATGCGTTCAGAGCCCATGCCGTTTCATGCCATCATTGACGAAGTCTGTGTCAAGCCGGGTGATGCGGTGAAAAAAGGCGACGCTCTTGTGCGTTTCCATTTGCAAAGCGAGGCTGAGCGGCTCTTGCAAAAAGAGATTACGCTCGGCTCGAACACCGAAGAAATGCGGGGCAAAATGCTTGAGCTTGAGCGTGAGCAGGCGCGCATGGAAGCCCTGTGCAAGAAATCGAGACAGTTGGTGTCCACAGGCCTTGGCTCACGCCAGGCTCTTGTTCGCCAGGAAAACGAAGTCGCTGCCATCAAGGAACGCATTGGTTTGCTTCGCAAAACCATCCAAAAAGCCGAAGGATCCTTTGCTCAACGTCTGCGTGAGCTTGAGAAATTCTACACCGTGCCTCTTCGGGAAGGGGCGATGTTGCCCAACCATGCTTTGATTCTGCCTGCGCCCATCGATGGCTATGTGTTGAGTGTTGCCAGTATCTACCCTGGCAGCATGCTGCCCCAGGGGGATCGTCCTGTGCTGGTAGGGCCCATGGATCCCATGTTGATCCAGGTTCCTGTCTATGAAGGCGAATTGCGCGATATCAAGGAAGGGAGCATGGCGCGGGTTGAGATACCATCGCTTGGCAACCGGAAATTCGAAGCCAAGGTGCAGGAAATTTCTTGGGTATCAACCGATATGAGCGTGGATAAGCCCTCGTATTTTATCGTCAAGCTTATTGTGCCGAATCCCCAATTTGCCTTAAAGCCTGGCTTTAAGGCTGTTGTGCGTTTTTAACCCGCTTTTGCATGAAGCTCAAAGACATTCCCAAACGCTTAAGTTATATCTTGAGTGCCCAGTGGGCACGTGACGCCACCTGGACAGTCTTTACCATCCTTTTAGCCAGGCACAGTCCATCGGTTTTGGGACAGATTGTATTATCCCTCACCTATGGCTATCTGGTGAAAACGATTGTCGATGTTGGCTTAAACGACTATTTGCTCTCCTCCTTTTCCCGAGGAGAGTCCCATCCAAGGCAGCTGCTTGCCGAAGTAACTTGGCTCAAGACCCTGGTTCTTTTTCCGGTTCTTCTTTTTCTGTGGTATTTTACCGGACAGCAACAGTATACCCTTGAGTTGCGGGCAATTGTTCTGTGTATCGCAGGCGGCTTAGGGCTCGACGCCATCTGCGATTCTTTTTTTGCGCTCTGCCAGGCACGAGGGCGTCAGGATGTGGAGATGCGTATCCGCATTCCGGCAGCGCTCTTTGGTATTGGTTTTGGCATTGTCTGCGTCTTACTGCACACATCCCCCCTCTTTATTGCTCTCTATAAGCCTATCGAATCCCTGCTCTGTCTTGGCTGCGCCTGTCTTGCGCTGAAGCGCAACCCCTTTGCGGGTTTTGGTATCAAAGGCCTTCTTGACCTTGCCCAAAAAATGCGGAGTGGGCTGGTTTTTACCGGCATGGCGCTGTGCGCGATGTTTTACAATAAAATCAATGTTATTTTTTTGAAGCGCTATGGAACAGATGCCGATGTCGGGGGCTTTGGTGTTGCGTGGGAGACCATTGAGGGGATTTCGACCTTGGTCTCCGGAGCCCTGCTTGGCAAAGTACTCTTTCCCATTCTAACACGGCTTTGGGGAGAGAACAAAGAGGCCTTTTGCCAATTGGCAGGACAGACTGCCAGATCCCTGTGGGCGGCGGCTCTGCCCCTTATTTTTTTGATCTGTGTGGAAAGCGATCGCTTTTTGCCCTTTGTCTACGGCAACGCCTTTACCACCGCCGTCACAAGCCAGCAGTTGCTCACCCCCTGTTTGGCCACAGCCTTTTTGCACAATCTCGCTGCCTACGCTATGATTGGGATGCGGCAGCATGTTTTGCTCTTTTGGATGTATTTTTCCGGCCTCATCATCAATGTCATTTGCTGTTTTGTGATTATTCCGCTGAAGCCCTTGGAAGGCGCTGCGTTGACCTTAACCATCACCAAGGTTTGGGTGGCATTGCTCACGGTCAGCTATTTTCAGTGGAAAGCCAAACCCATGACGTTTTTCCAGTGGCTTTTGATGCTCGGCGCAGGCGGAGCCTCGATCTTTCTCTGGTCTGTGACAGGCGCATACCTTCCAAGGGAATGCGCTGAATGCATTGGCCTTATCCCCTTGCTTGCGCTTTTTTGGTATTGGCGGCCTCCTGCGCCCTATGAAAAAACTTCGTCCCCAAAATCCTAGCGAAGTTAAGAGTTTGGTTTTCCACTCTAGATAAGCTGCCAGACCGGTAGGAAATAAAGCTGTGGAAAGGTATATTCCGGCAGGAAAAAAGTTCTCCCGTCTGCCTTAGCTTTTCCCCTATCATTTTCTAGGCTCAATAGAAAAAATGGTAGAGGACGACTTGGTGAGAGATTGGGAGTATTTTTCTTGATCGAGTATAATACAATGTCGAAGGAAACGGAGAATCATTGTAGGAATGCCCTATGCGCGTACTTGTCACCGGAGCAGCTGGATTTATTGGCTATCACATTGCAAAACGATTGCTGATTGAAGGAAATACTGTCGTTGGACTTGATAATTTTAATGATTACTACGACGTATCGCTGAAAGAAGCTCGAATTCAAGATCTTACTTCCTTGCCGCAATCGAAAAATTTTCAGATTGAACGTATTGATTTAGCAGACACTGATAAGGTTTTAGCTCTTTTTGAGGAAAAGAAATTTACGCATGTTATTAATTTGGCTGCTCAAGCAGGCGTTCGTTATAGTCTTAAAAATCCCTTTTCCTATTTTTCCTCAAATATAGTCGGATTCGGCAATATCCTGGAAGGCTGTCGCAACAACCCTGTCGAGCATCTTGTCTACGCATCCTCATCCTCTGTCTATGGCTTCAATACCAAGCAGCCATTTTCCGTTCTTGACCCAGTCGATCATCCCGTTAGTCTCTATGCGGCCTCAAAAAAAAGCAATGAATTGATGGCACATGCCTACAGCCATCTCTTTGGCATACCATCGACCGGTTTACGGCTGTTTACGGTGTATGGACCTTGGGGGCGTCCTGACATGGCTTTGCATCTTTTTGCAACAGCTATGTGCAAGGGCGAGCCTATACAGGTTTTTAACCAGGGACATCTCAAGCGCGATTTTACCTATATCGATGATATCATTGAATGTATGATGCGAATCCTTGTCCTTCCTCCCAAGGCCATGGAGAGAGAAAAGACTCTCGAACTTACGCCCGCGACAAGCTATGCCCCGTGGAGGGTGCTCAATATAGGCAATTCGAAGCCCGTTCCCTTGCTTACCTTTATTGCTCTCTTGGAAAAGAGCTTGGCGTGAAGGCGAAAAAGCACTTTCTTTCTATGCAACCAGGTGATGTCACAAAAACCTGGGCTTCTATGGATGAGACGATTGCCCTGACTGGCTTTACGCCAATGGTCTCCATTGAGGAAGGTGTTCATCTATTTGTGCATTGGTTTCGAGCGTATTACAGCGCAGCGATCTGATTTTGCCTGATATTAGACGCTCCCCCCTCTCGGCTTCAGACCGTGGATGCCATTATGAAAAAGATTGCCATTCTTCAGTCCAACTATATCCCTTGGAAAGGCTATTTTGACCTCATCGCCTTTGTCGACGAATTTATTCTCTACGACGACATGCAGTATACGCGGCGTGATTGGCGAAATCGCAATAAAATAAAGACCCCTCAGGGGCTCGTTTGGTTGACAGTTCCTGTCAAGGTTAAGGGGCAATTTTTTCAAAAGATCCGGGATACGGAACTGGATGGCACTGCCTGGGCTGCAAAGCATTGGAAAAGTCTTGCACAACATTATGCTCGGGCACCGTTTTTTCAGGAAATTGCAAGCTGGCTCGAGCCGCTTTATCTGAAAAATCGCTACACCATGCTTTCGGATTTGAATCGTACGTTTCTTTGTGCGATTTGTGACTATCTCGGCATTAAAACCACCATTACAAATTCCTGGGACTATACCCTCATCGAGGGAAAAACCGAACGTCTGGCTGATCTTTGCCGCCAGGCTGGGGGGACGGAATATGTCTCAGGGCCTGCTGCTAAGGACTATATTGTTGAAGATGTCTTTACATCTGCGGGGCTGAAACTCACATGGTTTGCCTATGAAGGCTATCCAGAATATCCCCAACTCTGGGGTGATTTTGTCCATCAGGTCAGTATCCTTGACCTTCTCTTTAACGTAGGTCCCAAAAGTGCAGACTATATGAGGTATGTGCGGTGAAACTCTCCATTGTCACCACGCTCTATGCATCAGCCAAGACCGTTGCAACCTTTCACAAACGGGCAACGCAGGCAGCACAGGCTTTTTCTGGCGACGACTATGAAATCATCATGGTCAATGATGCCTCTCCCGACGAAACATTGGCGTTGGCCACAGATCTTGTTGCCAACGATCCGCATCTTACTATTGTTGATCTCTCCCGAAACTTTGGCCAGCATAGAGCTATGATGGTTGGCTTGCGACAGAGCCAGGGAGAGTTTGTTTTTGCACTGGACGATGATCTCGAAGAAGATCCTGAATGGCTCAATCGTTTTTGGCAATGCCATGAGGAAACCAAGGCGGATCTCGTGTATGGCGTGCAGGCCAGCCGCAAGGGCGGTTGGTTTGAACGCGTGAGTGGCAGTCTCTTTTACCGAATTTTTAATTGGCTTTCGCCAACGAAAATTGCCCCCAATATGATTATGGCAAAGCTGATGACGCGCCGTTTTGTTGATGCGCTGATACAGTTTGAAGAGCGCAACCTGTTTATGGCAGGTATTTTGACCTTGACGGGCTTTTCGCAAGTGCCCTTGGTTTGTGTGAAAAAAAGCAAGGGGAGCACAAGTTACACCTTTGCGCGCAAAATTGAGCAAAGCGTCAACTCGCTCACGAGTTTCAGTAGTCGTCCCCTCTACCTTATTTTTTATTTTGGCCTTCTTCTTTCGATGCTTGCCTTTGTCTTTCTCGTCTATATCGTTGGCAAAAAATTGGTGATTGGCACTATTGTGGATGGATGGACCAGTATTATGGCTCTGATGACACTGGGTTTTGGGATGATCATAGCCGTTCTAGGCGTTATTGGCATCTACCTGTCCAAAATTTTTGAGGAAGTCAAACATCGTCCCTATGTCACCATCCGTGCCATTCTCCGTCAAAACAAGGGGTAGGGTCATGATGTGGCGAAAACTGGGCTGTCTCTTTGCCCCAGATCATTATTCTCCGCTTATGCAGGCCTACGCTCGCATTCCCATTCTCGACCATCTGGAGGGGGACTTCTATACAGTCTACTTTGGTTCACGGGATGCTACTAATCGCGAACGTATCTTTCGGGCGACCCTCGATATGGAACATCTCCGGGTTTTTGACGTTGATTTATCACCTGTTCTCGACTTTGGGGAAAATCTTGGTGCCTTTGACGACAACGGCATCACCCCCTGCTGCATCCTCAATGTGCATGGTCGCAAGTTGATGTACTACTGCGGTTGGAATATTCATGTGAAGATCCCTTTCACCTGCGCTGTAGGGCTTGCCGAAAGTTTTGACCAGGGAAAAACCTTTCAAAAGCTCTTCAAGGGAGCAGTGCTCGATCGTGACAAAACCGACTGCCAATTCGTGGCTGTCAATGACGTCATCTTCGATGAAGGACTCTTTAAAACCTGGTATCTTTCCTGTTTGGCTTGGAAACCAGATGCCAATGGAAAGCTCATTCATTACTACAATGTTCATTACGCCTGGTCTGAAGATGGCATTACCTGGATTCGAACGGAAAAACCAGCGATTGATTTTAAAAATTCCTATGAATACGCCATTTCAACGCCGCGTGTTCTCAAAAAAGGATCAAATGACTATCGCATGTGGTACTCCTATCGAGCGCAGAAAGATATTCAAACCTATCGTATCGGTTATGCTACATCCCACAATGCCCTGGATTGGGTTCGCCAGGATGAAGCCATGCATTCCCTGGATGTCTCGGAAAGTGGCTGGGATAGTGAAATGATCTGCTATCCCTTTGTTTTTGAGCATAAGAACACGCTGTATATGCTTTATAACGGCAATTCCTATGGCAAAACCGGCTTTGGTCTTGCCGTGCTCGAGGCCTAACGTCGTACTGCTTGTTCCAAACACGTTTCCCTAAAAAGGAGTCACATGCAACACATTCTTCTGGCAGGCAATGCTGCCGCTGCCCGAGTCGTTTTTGGATACCTTGCCCTGGATCCACGGTATACCGTTGATGCGTGCGTGGTCGATGATCCCTATGTTGATCAGGCACTTCTCACCGATGTTCCCAGTGTGGGCATATCCCAGGTTCAGGCAACCATCCCGCCCAAGGACGTCCGCATCATCATGGCTGTGGGCTACGACAAGGTGAACTCTGTGCGCCAAAACCTTTTTGAGAAACTCAAAGGCCTTGGCTATGCCATGGAAACCTATATCCATCCTAAGGCCAATGTCTTGACCAAGCATCCCATTGGGGAAGGGTCTGTGCTTATGGCCGGTGCAGTCCTCGAACCCGGTGCGCGCTTGGGCTGCGACTGTTTTTTGTGGGCCAACGTTGTTGTGGCTCATGATGCGGTGATTGACGATCACTGCTGGCTTGCCGCAGGTGCCGTTGTTTCTGGTATGGCTAAAGTTGGCTGTCGCAGTTTTGTGGGTGTCAATGCGACCATTTCCAACAAAGTGGAAATCGGTGCCGACAATATTGTGGGTGGCTCAGCCTTCATGTCCCGTTCGACCAAGCCCAATATGGTGCATTTGGCTCGTTCTGGCGAGCCATTTCGCTGCTCGGCGCAGGAGTATGCTACCTATTTTGGTGTATAAGGGGGGAATGAGGCATGGATACGACACTGAAAAAAGTGCTGGCAGATGTCTTTGGCGTTAGGGAGTCGGACATTCTACCTGAAACCACCAAAGAAGATGTGGGCAGTTGGGATTCGCTGAAACAGATGGATCTTGTCCTCTCCCTTGAACGCGCCTACAACATAACCCTCGATATTCAAGATATTGTGGCCATGCAATCGGTGGAGGCCATTGTGCGTGTGCTCAAAGCAAAAGGAGTGCACCTTGAAGAGTGAAAATGCTGTCTGTGTGGTAACTGGAGGCGTTGGAGGGCTTGGCCGAGCTATTTGCGACTATTTTCTTGAGCGCAAGGCTCGTGTCATTGTCGCAGATCGCGATGCCGAGGCTTTACAGAATCTTCCAGACTCTTTTTGCTGCGAAGCAGTCGATGTCTGTGATCCTGTGCGCGTTAAGGCCATGGTGCAGAAAATCGTCAAAGAACAAGGACGCATTGACATTCTGGTCAATTGTGCCGGAACCATTGTCAGCGCACCCTTTGTCAATGTTTTTTCTCCAGACCAGATGATGTTCCCCTATGAACGTTTCCGCCAGGAAATGGCAATCAATCTGGATTCTGTCTTCATTGTTACAGCCGCAGTGGTGGAGGAAATGGTGCGTCGGAGAACACCGGGCTGCATCATAAACATCAGCTCAATCTGCGCCCATGGCAATGCCGGGCAAACCAGTTATGCGGCAGCCAAGGCTGGGGTGAATGCAATGACCGTGACATGGGCAAAAGAATTAGGGCGTATGGGTATCCGCTGTAATGCCGTGGCTCCAGGCTTTATTGGCACGCCATCCACCCACGCAGCGCTTCAGGATGCGCATCTTAAGCATATTGTGGAAAATACACCGCTCAGACGTCTTGGGGATGCAAAGGAAGTGGCACAGGCGGTGTATGCCCTTGTAGAAAACGATTTTTGCAATGGTGTCATTTTAGATGTCAATGGCGGTCTCACGCTTTGAGAAAAGTCATTTACGGTTGAAACCACGATGGAGGCAGCGTTGCAAACCCATTTGGGCTGGTCTCGCTGAATATGGTCATGAAGCGTATTCTTTTTGTTGGCAACCGCCGCTTTGTCCTTGAAGCGATTTTGGCAAACAAGCTTCCTGTGGCTGGCATCGGCGTGGTTGCCGGCACCCATCTCGAACATGATATGCAAAGCAGCTTTGATGCCCAAACCCGTTCGTTATGCACCCTCTTGCATACGAAGCAGGAGGTTATTGACTTTTGTAGGCACAACGACTTTGATGTTTTTGTCTCAAACGGCTGCCCCTTTATTCTGCCGATAAGTGACCTTCCCAAAGCAACGTATGTCAATATCCACCCATCCCTTCTTCCAGACCTCAAGGGCTACGACCCGGTCATCGGTGCCATTCTTTTTGGCAGAGATGCCGGAGCCACCTGTCACATCATGGACGATGGCGTTGATACCGGAGATATTATAGCCCAGGTCAAGATTCCCAATACACCGGATCTTGATGTTGTGACCCTTTACCAGCTGAGCTTCCGTGCAGAGCGCGAGGTCTTTGCATTGGCCAATGCTCGGGATTTCAAACCTTGTTGTCCCCAACAAAGCTCAGCAAAGGATCTGATCTATCGCAGAAGGCCTGAGGATATGCATATTGCCTTCAACGAGCCCAATGACGTCATCCTCCGTAAAATCAAGGCCTTCAACAATAGAAAAATTGGCTGCTCCTTTGACTGCAACCAATCCCGCTTCAGAGTCTTTCATGCTGAAATTATGACCAATCCCTACTTGGAGAAGGTGGTGAAAGAAGTTCCCGAAGGAACCATTGCCTTGAGTTATGAAAATAGCATTGTTTTTCATAAGGATGGGGATGTCATACGATTCAGCCATATTGTGGCAGACCAAGGGGGGGTGCTTGCCCCCATGATGCAACTCTTTGCTCCTGAACACTAAGTTATGCACGACTATACAGTAGGCCTTTTGGCAGAACGCATTGCGAATCGTTATGGCGAGTGCCCAGCACTGCGCTATAGTGATAGTGTTATCTCCCACCAAACCCTTGCCACCTTGGCCGAACGCCTGGCTCTCTACCTCAACGAGCAAGGCTGCTCCAAGGGGGCGGTTATTGCCTTGGCGCATACCAAAATGCCCCTCTCCTATGCCCTCATGCTGGCTTGTCTCCGATTGGGGCTCACCTACGTTGTCCTTGACGCTAAAAGTCCGATCACTCGATTAGCGCGGATTGTGCAGACTGCTTGTCCTCGTCTTTTGTTCTACGATGATGCCGAGGATGCTCCAGCCATGGAGCGTCTTGCTGAGGAAACCGGAACCCAGATTGTGTTTCTCAATGAAGACCTTCTTCCTGCCACATCCGATGTTTGGCAGAAAGAGCTTGCGCGCAAAACTCGGCTCGTGGATGGCTCGACGCTGGCCTATATTATGTTCACATCGGGCTCAACGGGACTCCCCAAGGGGGTTGCCGTGACCCATCAAAATGTCTTGCACTTTATCTCCTGGGGACAGTCTCGCTTTGGCATAACATCCGCTGATATTTTTGCCAATCTCAGTCCCATGTATTTTGACAACTCTGTCTTTGACTTCTATGTGGGGCTTTTTTCTGGTGCGTCGCTCGCGCCTGTTACCCGCGAACTCTTGAACGATCCCTATGCTATGGTAGCGCATGTTGCCAAAATGGGCGCAACGATCTGGTTTTCAGTACCTTCACTCTTAATCTATGCCATGACCATGAAGGCCTTGCGCAAGGATCTTCTGCCTACCTTACGATCTATTTCCTTTGGCGGTGAAGGTTATCCCAAAGTTGAATTGCAAAAGCTTTTCGCGATGTTTGGCGATCAAGCGCAAATCATCAATGTGTATGGGCCAACGGAGTGCACCTGCATCTGCAGTTCCTACACGCTCAGCGCAAGTGATTTTGACAATGTAAACGGCCTTCCACCCCTGGGCTCCCTCAACCCCAATTTTGACGGCTTTATCGAGCCAAGCGATCCAGATAAACCCGGCGAAGGGGAACTCATCCTTGCAGGCCCCAATGTGGCAGCTGGCTACTACAACGATCCTGAACGCACGCAGGCTTCTTTTGGGACGCTGTTTACCAAGGAACGTTTTGGAAAGCGTTTTTACCGCACAGGCGATCTTGTGCGGGAGGAAGCAGGGCTCTTGTATTTTTTGGGACGTAGTGACAATCAGATCAAGCATATGGGCTACCGCATTGAACTTGAGGAAGTGGAAAGCGCCCTTATGCGTCTGGAGGGTGTTAGCCAGGCTTGCGTGGTTTATGTGCGCAAGAATACTTCCTTTGGCAAATTGAAAGGCTATGTAGCCTATGAAGGCGAAGCCACATCGCACACCTTGCTCGAACAATTGCACACCTTCTTACCAGCCTACATGATCCCCAGCACATTGATTTGTTTGCCCTCCCTGCCAAAGAATGCCAATGGCAAGGTCGATCGACAGGCGCTAAAGGTCATGGAGGAGTGATGCGATAGTGTCCAAAATTTTTCCTTTCTTGCGGAGCCGTTCTTTTCCTCTCCCCAAAGAATAGGAGCAGCAATTGTATAAAAGCGTAACGCCCTCTTCTTGCGGAGTACAGGAAGGGGGCGTTGGCGTATAAAAAGACTGTTTGCACAGGAAACATAGGTTAGGGTTGTTTTGTCTTTAACTGTAATTTTGTTTTAAGGGTGATTTATTTGAAAATTTTAAGACAGATTATATCACTAATTAAAGAATTCTTCTTCAATAAAAATCTACGACAACAGGTTATTCGATATGGAATAGTTGGTATTGCACAAAATTCTGTCGGTTATGCAATATATCTTTTCTTTACATGGTTGGGAGTAGACCCTAAGGTTGTTGTTGGAGTCTCATACCCTCTGGCAATGCTTGTATCCTATCTTGGAAATAAAAAATATACTTTTCACCATAAGGGTGAAATAACAAAATCGTCTATTAAGTTTATAGTGTCACATATAATAAGCTATTGTATAAATCTTTTGATGCTTCTTGTTTTTGTTGACTATCTTCATTATCCCCATCAAATTGTACAGCTAGCTGCTATATTTGTTTGTGCGGGATTTCTTTTTGTTTCGTTAAGACTTTTTGTATTTGTTAAAAATGATAGAAAACAATAAATTATATTATCATCTTTATGAAAGTAATTAGCAAAAAAATACTTCTTGTACTTTTTGTCGGGGTTGTTCTTCCACGTTTATGCGTCATCGGAAGTTTTCCCCACATGGATGAAGGCTATTACATCTATTATGCACAACTTTTCTGGAACGCGATATCTACAGAGGGAATGCTTCCAGATTATGGCACTCTCAATCTCTATTCGCTGCTTCTCTCCCCACTGGTTGCTTTACCTGGCAATCTGTTTCTTTGGGTTCGTCTTTTCGATCTCGTTGTTGCTGTTCTCATGGCAGCCCTCTTCTACCGTTGTGTTGAAAGGGAAAGCGGTGAAAGCTCTCTGACCCCCTTTCTCTGTCTTCTTTGTTTGCTTTGCATGAATGCTGCAGATTGCATCGACGGAGGGTGTAAAAACAGTTTTTTCTTGGCCTATTTACCCCTCTTTGGGGCTCTTTTATTGTCAGACCAGAAAACGACGGTTGCCTTCTTTGGGGCAGGAGTACTCACCGCGCTCGGCGTTTTAGTTCGCGAACCCTTTGCCATTTACGCCGTTGTCGGTGTTTTTGCGGTTTTCTTGGGGCATGGGCTCAAAAAAGCCTTCTGGTATTGCCTCGGGGGCATTATGACTGGGATTTGCGTGATAGGCATTGTTGCCTGCTTTCGAGGCGGAATTGCAGGTCTTGCAGCGGCTTATCTGCGTTCAGGAAGCATCATTGGGGCAGAGTCTGGCCATGTGCTTACAAACGCCCTAAGGGGTGGCTGGCGATGCTTTGTCGATTTTTGGCCGTTTCTTGTTGTTTCTGTGGCCGGAATAGTATGGAGTTTTCGCTCAAAGGTCGAACTCCCTAGAAAGAAAGTCTATTTTTGGATTGCGCTTATTGTGGCACCCTTGCCTGAAATTTTTGGAAAAATAAGCTTTCTCTACCATTATTCGATGATGTTCCCAGCCATTGCTGGCCTTGATGCCCTTTGTTTGGCAGCATCGGGCAAAAAAGTTGAGCAAAAGAGGCACAAAGGTGAACAACTCAGCTGTGTTCTTGTCATCGTCCTTCTTGTGATCACAGTACCCTCTTGGGAAATAGTTGAAACCGTTAAACTTTATCAAACATATCCAACCTTGACCTGGTCAAAGGATGAAAAGGAACAATCCAATACATTGATTGCTGCCGATCACATCCTGCGACTAGGTGGCACATCGCTTTCAGTAAGCGGCTTTATGCATTTTTTGTATCCGGCAACGCGAAAGCTTCCGCCAAAGCCTGGCATGGATGATTTGAGCCGATTCTTCATCTTTCATGCTCTGAATCATGCGGAAACGCTCTCAGATCTTGTCAAAAATTCGCCCGATATTGTGGCGATTGGATACACAAGCCCCTTTGAAAATCATGTTGTTATGTTTACTGAGGACTTACGAATGATCCTGGATCACAGTGGGTTGTATACCTTAGCTGCTTATGTTCCGCTGGATGAGACAAAGGACTATGGATGGATTGGTTGTTATATATATCGTCGTAAATAAAAAATATGGATTAATCAATCAAAAACTTTTCAAAACAAGTGATTGCGCGTTTTTTTGTTGAAATAGCCATGGCATATCGTAGCGTTGGTTGATTTGAGCATGCGTAGTCACGTTTTCGTATTTGTTCGATGCCTTGAGCAAGAGCCTTGTTTTCTGTTTTTCCTTTATAACTTCGTTTAAACTCTATACAGAGCCTTGTCTTTTTTGTTCGTAATTCTAAATCAGAGTAACCAAAGGCATTAGGATTTTCTCTTGTTTTGAAAATACTATCTTCTGGAATCATGCTGTAAATAATGTCTCTAACTGAGTTTTCATTTTCAAAAAAAATTGAGTTTGGTGTTGAAACTTCAGTTAATATTTGGTTGAATACTTTTACTAGCCCTTCAATATTTTCACTATCTATTAATTTCTCTATAGAATTTAAAGAATAAGATGTTTCTCTAGATATTTTTATTTTACTAGATTGTAAAGAGAGAAGGATGAGGGAGAAATAGACTTCGTCGTTGGGAATTTTAAGAGTTACATTGACAGGGTCATGGTCTTTTATTGTGAGGTAGCCAGTTTGTACAAGGAGTGGAATACAGGGAATCTCGCCAATACTTGATTTGCGTTCCAATTCTAGATAAGGTATCTCTTCAATAAAATTTTTTCTGCCAATAAAATTTTGTTTGATAAAAAATGGTATTGAATCGGTATTATTTTCGTCTGCCGAGTTTTTGTCTATGTAATTTATCAAAAGAGTTGGTGTACCAGCACTTTCATACCAATAATTTTTAAATTTTTTATCCTCTGATTGGAAAAAATTTATTAGCGACCATGGATTGTACACTGTTTCCTTGGCTTTCGTTGAAAATTTGTAGCCATCGTACTGCTCTTTGAGCTTTGCGTATACATCCTCTTTTGTCGTGTCCAAGATGTCGGCTGCTTCAGCAACATAGTCATCGTAATAGGTATAAATTTCGTCTTGTGTTATACCGAGGAGATTTGAATACTGATCGTCGAAGGTTATGCCTTTGATAAAATTTACATCAGAAAAAAGACTTACATGAGCAATTCGTGTTATTCCTGTTATAAAAACAAATCGACATTTATGTGAAAATTCTTTGAGAACGGTAAAAAATGAAGCAAGGATATCTATGATACTTTTTTGGAGATTTTTATCTTGAAACGTATGAGTGATAGGACTATCGTATTCATCAATAAGCAAGACGAGTTTGTAGGAAGGCAATTGACTGAGATAGTGAGAAAGCACAAGATTGGGGAAGAAAATTGGCATTGAATACGGCCTAAGTCCTTGGCACTGTGCATGAAAGCGACTTATCAGGTCGTAGCAAAAATTCTGCGTAAAAATTTCAATGCTGTTTCTTTGGTATGAGGCAAAATTCAGCTTAAGGACGAAATAGTCTTTTGATTCTTTCCAGGTCTGTTCAATGTGGAGATGGGAAAAATTGCTCAGGCCATTTTGAAAGAGATCGGCAAAGGTCGAGAGCAGTAAGGATTTGCCAAAACGCCGTGGTCGAGAGAGAAAATAGGCACCGTTGATTTGGGCAAGAGGAGCGAGTAAGGCCGTTTTGTCGACGTAGATTTGTTTGTTTTCGCGAAGGGTTGCAAAGTCAGCGGTTGGGATCGACAAGCGGGTTCTATCAGCAGCCATAGAGGATCTCTGAGGCGTTACGAGCGTGCCCGCAATTGCCCGCAGGCGGCATCGATATCCTGCCCCTTGCTGGCTCTGAGGGTTGCCGTCACATGGTGTTTCCAGAGTTCCTGCTCAAAGGCGAGAACGCGCTCAGGCTCAGGCGGCTCATAGCGTGCGTGAGAGGTCTTATTGTAGACAATGAGATTGAGTTTCCCGTTTTGGGCGTTCACAATTTTTGCGAGTTCCCTGGCATGATGGAGTTCGTCGTTCACGCCACGCAAAAGCAGATACTCAAACGTGATATGCTCTCTGGGCTTGACGGGATAGGATCGAAGATGGGCGAGAAGGGTGTTGAGGGACGTCTGAGCAGCTTTTGGCATGATCTGCTCACGGATGGATTGGTTGGGGGCGTGGAGGGAGAGGGCAAGGTAACAAAGGCCAGTTTCACCGAGTCTTGTGAGGCCTGCTGGAATGCCACAGGTTGAAACTGTTATCCTTCGTGGGGAGAAACCAAGGCCATGGGGGTCGTTCAGCACAAAGAGGGCGCGGATGAGGTTGTCGCAATTTAAGAGCGGTTCCCCCATGCCCATAAAGACGACATTCTTGATAATGGGGTGTTCTGGGGCAAGATCCTGGACGTAGTCACGTCCGACAAGAAGTTGGCCGAGCATCTCCCCCATGCTCATATTGCGTTCAAAACCCAATTGGCCGGTTGCACAAAACGTGCAGGCCATGGGGCATCCGACCTGGGTTGAAAGGCACTGCGACCACCGAGTTTTTCCCAGATGATCCGTTGATGGGATAAGCACGGTTTCAACGCGTGCGCCATCGTCGAGTTCAAGGAGAAATTTGGTGGTGCTATCCTGCGCCTTTTGGATCGTAACCACTCGAGGCCATGTGATTGTAAATTCTTCGGCTAAGCGTTCACGGGTTTTGACCGAGACATTGGTCATACAGGCAAAATCGTGGGCTAAGCTTCGCCAAAGCCAGCGCCATACCTGATCAGCCCGATACCGTGGTTCGGACAGTTCCTCAACGAACGTGGTTCGCAGCTCGTCAAGGGTAAAGTCGAGGATATTCCGCATGGATTAATCGTTGATGCGATCAGCAAATTTTTTGATAAAATCAATGGCTTTTTGGCGATCTGTCACAGCGCCTTCCTTTTGGGCACGCAAGAGCGCATCGCGAATAGTCCCAACCAGAGGACCGGGTGCCAGATTGATTTCCTTCATAATCTCATTGCCATTCAACAAGGGCTCAAGCATCTGCTCTGGCGTTTCAGCGCGAGCGAGATATTTGACATTGTGGTTGAAGGAGGTGAATTTATCTTCGCGGGCTTTGAGATCGGCTTTTGCCATGGCGATGAGGCGTTCATTTTCAGGGAGCGCCTTGAATTTGCGTATTCCACGATCGGTCAACATAAAGTGGAAGCGCATATGGTTTGTCACCAAATGGCAAATGAGATCAATATCGCCATAGTTGAAATGAAGGCGTTGGAGAATTTTGCGCGTCACTTTGGCACCAACGCGGTGGTGCTGGAAGAAGGTATAGCCGCCGTCGAAGTATTCGCAGGTAAAGAGCTTGCCGACGTCGTGGAAGAGCATGGCCATGGTACCCAGCCAGTCGTAGTGGAATTCCTCTTCCGTATAATATTTCATGCACTCAAGCGTATGCTCAAAGACATTTTGCGGGCAATTGTCTTCTTCAGAAACCGATTGTTGGGGAATGCTGGAAAGAGCGGCGACTTCGGGAATGAGGCCAGGAAGAATGTGGGCATCGTAGAGAAGCTTCACAAAACGGTGCATGCTTTCAGCAGCAACCTTGCGCCATTCTTCCATGATGTCTCTGGCTGGCACATAGTCGATCACACGACCGGATGAGCGCACAATGGCAAGCCAGGTATTGGGCTCAATGGCTGTGTCGAAATTGGCCGCAAAACGCAGGGCGCGTATGGCAAGCAGATAATTGTGGCGGAGGGTTTCGTCGGGTATGCCTTTTAAACGGATGGGGCCATCAGAGGGATTTTTGATTTTGAGGTCAAAACCCGCGTACTGGTCTTTTTTGTCTGCCGGATTGCAGAAATTCCCCATGCCGAGTTCAGTGCGTTTTTCCCTATCCATCGCGAGAATGATGGTTGGGGAGATGCGTTGCAGGGAAATTTCTGGCTGGCTCGCTTCCGAGGTTTCAAGGCCATAGAAGCGAAAAAGCACGTCGTCTTCGGTGAGTGTGGCAAAGAAGGGTTCCAGGTCATCAGCCTTTGTGATGTGGGGATAGAGTTTGGTGAGACCCGGCAAGGCAGCTTCGCACGCGATATCGACAGCCGGTGAGGACATGGTAGCAAGAAGATCGGCCTGAAGCGATGGATTGATGACATGGGCATCGTAGCCGTTGCGGCCAAGATTCTTACAGATAGCTAAGGCTGCTTTGAGTGCAGAGTGCATATCCCCTCCAAGAGTATAGTGGATTAGTTTACCCTGAAGAGGCAGAATGTCAAGGAAACAAAAAAGGTCCCCGTTATGGGGACCTTTGAGATTCTTGGGCTTTGTGCGCTTAATCGCAGAAATTATTTACATCGCGCTTCACCCCGAGAGCTATCTTCCACAAAAGCGAAAGCACAAGGGCTCCGATGGCGTAGACGCCAATGGCCACGGTGATTTCTGTGCAGGTAGGCATATACGGGGTTATGCTTTCATACATGTTGGGCGTAAAACCGCCGATAAGAAGGCCAAGACCCTTGTCGATCCAGCTCGCCAGCACAAGCATGATAAGAGCGAGCGGCAGGAGCTTGCCGGTTCTTGTCTGCGGAGGGATTAAGATGGCGAGCGAGGCAAAGGCCATGACGACAGCAGCCCACATCCAATAGCTCACCCAAGCGAATTCGCCACCGTGCCCGTAGAACAGGAAATGGATGGGTTCCATGTGGCCGGGAATATTGCTGTAGAAGGCAGTGAAGAGTTCGCACAGATAGAAGAAGACGTTGATGCACATCGCGTAGACGATGATGGTGGCAAGGGTTTTGATGGCATCTTTGCCGGGATCAAAGCCAGTCAGTCTTCTGACAATAAAGAGCAAGAGCAAGAGAATGGCAGGCCCTGAGCAGAAAGCTGAGGAGAGGAAGCGGGCTGCCATGATGGCGGTCAGCCAGTAGTGGCGGCCAGGCACACCAGCATAGAGGAAGGCTGTGACGGTGTGGATGGAGAAGGCCCAGATGATGGAGAGGTAGACCAAGGGTTTGATCCACTTGGGCGGCTCTACTTGCAGGCGTTCGGCTTCAAGGGTGACCCAGCCAATGATGATGTTTAAGCACAGATAGCCAATGAGCACGATCATGTCGTAGAACATGACGGAGTTTGGCGTGGGATGGAGCATGACGTTGGCCATGCGCTGGGGTTGCCCAAGGTCAACCACGATAAAGAGCGCGCACATACACACGGCAGCAACAGCCATGAATTCGCCAAAGATGATCATGCGCTTGAATTTCACATAATGGTGAAAATACGCGGGCAGAACAAGCATGACCGCAGAAGCGGCAACACCGACGAAATAGGTGAATTGCGAGATATAGAGCCCCCAGGAGACATCTCTATTCATCCCGGTCACACCCAAACCTGTCATAAGCTGTACACTATAGGCGACGGCGCATGCAGCGATGACACATACCAAAAAAAGCAGCCACAGGTAGTAGCGTTTAGGTCCTGTCAGTAATTTTTCGAGCATGTGAGTTTCCCCTAGATAAGATAGTAGACGCCGGGTTGGGTGCCGAGATTGGGCTTACGGCGAATGCTATAGTTTTCGGCCAACGCCTTGCGAACCGAAGAATTGGGATCGTTGAGATCGCCAAAGAGGATCTTGCCGTTGGAAGCCTCAACGCACGCAGGAAGCAGTCCTTGTGCCAAACGCTCTGCGCAGAAGGTGCATTTCTCAACAACACCGATCATCCTTGTGGGGAAGCGGGGATTGGTTGGCTCTGCCATGAATTTGCGAGGATCAAAGAAATTGAAGGAGCGGGCGCCGTAGGGGCAACCAGCCATGCAGAAACGGCAGCCTATGCAGCGGTGGTAGTCCATGGCTACGATGCCATCCGCCATCTTATAGGTTGCTTGGGTGGGGCACACGCGCACACAGGGCGGGTTTGTGCAGTGGTTGCACAGAAGCGGAAACACCGTCCCCTTGATTTTTGCACTCATATGCTCGTTCATGTCATCGGGAAAGACATGATCGTAGGTATCAACCCACAGCCATTGAATATTCTTATTGCCCGGAATGTCGGGCACATTGTGGGCATGATGGCAGGCCTGAATCAAGGGCTTATAGTCATCGGCGGATTTGAAAAGTCTGGTATCGATCACCATAGCCCAGCGTTTGGCGTGCAGGCTTTTGGGGCTATTGCCATAGCCGCCTGGTGCCAATTGGGCATTGGCTGTTTCTGGAAGGGCAACTTGGGCAAGACCACTGGTTAGGGCAAAGGCTGAAAGGCCTGCAACTTTCAGAAATTTCCTTCTGTTGGTGTTCATTACTTGCCCTCCGTGGGAATAATGTGGCACGTCCAGCAATAGGGGCTTACGCTGTTTGAAATATGGCACTTCTCACAGAATCCCTTATAGTCTGTATGACAGCGCATACATGTATTCTGGAGACTGATTTCCCAGGTCTTTCCGTTTTTTGCCACATAGTTTCTGTTTTCATTGCGCAGTGCCTGATCACGCCATTCGTTGAGCAGACGCATGTGCTGGGCACGCATGAAGGCGGTATCTTCAACGCAGCTCTCTTGGGTGGGTTTGGTGATCCCCGTTTTTGTATAGTTGGTGCCGAAGATACCAACCCAAAAGGGTGCAGACAGCACAATGACCAGAATCACTATGCCGATACATACTGGTCTTGTATTATACATCTATCAACCCTCCACAGCTTCTGCTTCGTCAGCGTCAACATTGGGCAGATCTTCTTGACGCAGATCCATGGTGCGTTTTGCTTCACCCTTCATAACCAGGGCATTGGCAACCAGCTCATGCACACCACTCACCGTGACTCCGGGTGCCCAGTAATCGGCAAGAGGAGGCAGGGTGGCTCTGTCAATGGCACAGACGCAGGCCATATGATTCACGCCATACTTTTGCTGAACATAGCGCAGAGCGTTGCCTCTGGGCATGCCAGCACGCATGCGCAGTTCCATAATCTCTTCGGTGTTCAGGCCTGAGCCAGCACCACAGCAAAATGTTTGTTCACGGATGGTGTTCTCGGGCATTTCAACAAAGTGATTGCAGACATGCTTGAGAATATAGCGGGGTTCATCCAAAAGACCCATGGCTCGGGCAGGATTGCACGAATCGTGGAAGGTGGTCACGATATGGTCGTTGCGGGATGGATCGAGATTGAGTTTGCCGTGGCGGATAAGATCAGCGGTGAACTCGGTGATGTGCACCATCTTCGTGGCTTTGGCGTTGGAGAACACTGTCCCTGTGATCGGCGACTTGGGTGTCTCCATGTTGGCAGGAGTCGGTCCGTTATAGGTTTCCATATACTGGTTGATAACACGCCACATATGGCCGCATTCGCCGCCAAGGATCCATTTCACACCGAGGCGTTCGGCTTCGGCATACATCTTGGCATTGAGCTTTTTGGCCATATTGAAGGACGTGAAGGAACCGAAGTTGCCGCCTTCAGAAGCATAGGTTGAGAAGGTGTAGTCGAGGTCGAGTTCGTGGAAGAGCAGGAGATAGCCCATGAAGGTGTAGATGCCGGGATCGGCAAAGACGTCGCCTGAGGGGGTGATAAAGAGAATCTCGTGCCCTTTTTCGTTAAACGGCGTTTTGGGACGGATGCCGGTTACGGTCTCGCAGTCATCAGCCAGCATCTCAACGATTTCCTTGAAGGAATGGGGCTTGATCCCCAGGTGGTTGCCGGTGAAGCTGCAGTTTTTCACAGGATCCATGATCCAGTGGGTGCCGAGGCCGACCTCGTGCATCAGTTCACGCACAATGGCTGTGATCTCTGCTGTGTCAATGCCATAGGGGCAGAAGAGCGAGCATCTGCGGCATTCGGTGCATTGATAGGCGTAGTAGAAGAGCTCTTTGACAACGTTTTTGTCCCAGCCACGGGCGCCCACGTGTTTGCCGAGCAGACGACCAAGGGCTGTGTGGTCACGGCGGTAGAGTGAACGCAAAAGCTCAGCCCGAAGCACAGGCATATTCTTGGGATCGTTGGTTCCCAGGAAGAAATGGCATTTGTCCGCACAGGCACCGCAGCGCACGCAGATATCCATAAAGAGTTTTAAGGAGCGGTGTTTTTCCAGGCGTTCTTCAAAGGCATCACAGAGAATCTTTTCCCAATTGTCGGGCAGATTCCAATCGTCTGCTGCCGGATCCCAGTTGTGGGGATTGGGCATGTGCAAAAGTTCCATGGTCTCTTTTTTCTCCGGATAGCAATAGGAACCCGGGGCAAAAAGAGGCTTGGTATCGAGCCAGTGTTCTTTGGGAAAGTCTGGACGGCTGGCCACAAGCATTTGAGGCGTAGGTAATTTTGCCATTCTGACAACTCCTTACTCTGCAGACTTCTTGTCTGGCTGCTTTTCGAGCGGCAGGCCAGCTGCGGCCATGGCATCGCGGTATGTATCTTCATATTCCGGATAGGTGAAGAACTGCTTGGGAGGATTCCACGGATTGATATGGCGAACTTCCCGTGTGTTGGTGGGAAGATTGCGGGTCGGACTGAAGAAAATACCAGGCATATGGACGAGCTTTGAAAAGGGGAAATAGAGCAACAGGGTACTCACAAAGGTCAGATGGACGATGAACATATTGTTCAAATCGAGATTTTCGATAGTGGGCGTGAAATGGGTGAGTCCCATAATAAAGATCTTGACTTGGGCGATTTCAGCCTTGTCAAAATACCGTAAACAAATGCCAGTCACAACGATGCCAATGAGAAGCCACAGGGGAAAGTAGTCGTTGGCAAGGGAAATATAGCGCACCCGTTTATTCACAAGGCGTCTTGAAAGCAGGAAAAGAAGGGCAACCAGCAACAAGCCACCGGTCAGGTAGAAGCGGGGAGCTCCGATTTGCAAAAAGCCATCGATTGCTTCGATAACGCTGATACAGCAGGGAACCGGTTCCATGAAGAAGCGGAAATGCCGCAGGAAGACGATCAAGAAGCAATAGTGGAAGAGCAGGGAAAAGACCCAGAGCCACTTCGACGAATAATACACAAGCCGGGGCCCCCCATTCACGGGATCATTTTCAACAGTACAGGCTGCTGTGTTGCGGAAGAGCGAACGGAAAAGGCAAACTTCCAGAAACATCCGCACAAAAACGCCCCATTTTGTCGCGGGGCAGTCGAGTTTGTCGTGTTTGATAAAGTCAAGGGATCGCTCCTGACCTCCTGTCGTAGGGATAGCGAATGGGACGGGCGATTTGGCCCAATACACCATGCGCCGCACGAGGCCGACTATAAACACAAATACCGCAACATACGGAAGCACAACGCCAAAGACCGCAGTCAGTCCCATGCTGGACCCGATCCAGGCGCACGCTCCTATGAGCAGCACCAGAAGTAATGATTCTAACATTCCCTACCTCACTTGCCTGTAAGTTAACCCAGGCTGCCCACTGCAGCCAGGGAAAAGGACACGGGCGGTGTTTATGAAATTATTTGCATCCCTGGTTGCCACAGCCTGTGAATGTGCCCAGAGGTGCTTGGGCGTTAAAGTGCTGTGCCCAACGTTTGAGCTGCGCGTATTGATTGCGAATTTCCTTGATGCGGATCTGAGCCACGGTTTCTCGATCCTTGGTGTACATATCAAAGGCAAGGAGTGCTAAGGTATCGACGCGAGATTCAAGATCCAGATAGTCGGAAAGCTGGTGTTGATCAACGGCAGGAAGAATGTGGGAGCGAAGGAGGGGTTTGATGAGGTAGATAACTCCAACACTCTGGCTCGGGGTAAAATCCTGAACGGCACGGATTTTGACGAAGCGGTCAAGGGCTTGTTTCACAGCATCAATAGTAATGTCATCAAGGCTTAAGGCCGAAAAAAGGCAGTGCGCCGCTTCCTTGACCATATTGCCAACAGGATTGGTAAAGGGATCTGCATTGCTGCTGAGATGCGGGATGGCCTTTTCCGAATAGGTTTTGAAAACGGCATCAACCCAAAGCGCTTCAAGTTCTTCGTGTTTTTCGTGCAGAAGCTTGGTGAGTTTCATGGTATTCCTATCATAAAAATTGGTATAGCGTAGATTGGTGTGCTGGTAGACTTGCGAAGCGTTCGGTGAGAAAGGTGGGCTTTTCGCGATGGAAAGAAGAGAGTCCAAAAGGCGCCACCACTATACCGACATCCAAGATTCAAGTCTAGTATAGATCCTGAAAGGTTCATGGACTTTTTTGGAGTGCTGCGAGAAGCCTTGTGGCATACGGCATAGTTTATGCAATAAAGAGAAAAAAAGCTTTGTTTGCAAGGAGTGCGCTATGGCTCAGACACGCTGTTTTGGTCAGCTTTTGCTGACGGTTGTTTTCCTGTTTGTGGGGCTTTGCGACAGTGCCTGGGCGGTTCGCATCAAGGATATCGCGAATTTCTCTGGCGTGCGCGACAACCAGCTGATTGGCTATGGTCTTGTTGTTGGCCTGCCTGGCACCGGAGACAAGAAGGACTCGGTGTTCACCCTCAGTTCCATGAAGAATATGCTCGATAAGATGGGTATTGGTGTCAAGTCTTCGGCGCTGAAGATCAAGAACGTGGCGTCGGTCATGGTCACTGCCCGTATGCCTGTCTCGGCCAAGCCCGGAACACGGCTTGATGTGACGGTTTCTTCGGTTGGCGATGCCAGTTCTCTGGCAGGTGGTGTGCTTTTGCAAACAGCCCTAAAGGGCGTGGACGGAAAAATTTATGGTCTGGCGCAGGGCGCGTTGACGGTTGGTGGCTATTCCGCCCAAGGCAATGCCGCCTCAACCAGCAAGAATATCAGTACCGTTGGGCTTATCCCCGGCGGCGCCATTGTTGAACGCGGGATTCCCTTCCAATTCAATCAGCAGGATCGCTTGACCCTGAATCTTCGGTCAGCGGACTTTTCAACAGCCCAGCAGATTGCTGAACGCTTGAATCGAGCTATTGGCGGATCCTTTGCGAGAGCCGAAGACGCTTCGAGCATCACCTTGATGGTTCCGCCTCAGTACCGCAACAACCTTGTTCCCCTGATGGCTTCGGTTGAAAATCTTGAGGTCAGTCCCGATACGCCAGCCAAGGTGGTCGTGGATGAAAAGACCGGCACCGTGGTTTTGGGACGGGATGTCCGGATATCAAAGGCGGCTGTGGCGCATGGCAATTTGCAGATCACTGTGCAGGAAGGCGAACAGGTTTCGCAGCCAGGACCTTTCTCTGGTGGCCAGACCGTGGTGACGCCACAAACCAACCTGGATGTCCGCGAAGAACATCGGCATCTGGTCATGGTTGAAGGAGCCACCCTGCAGGAATTGGTTGATGGTTTGAATGCGATTGGCGCAACGCCCAGGGATTTGATTTCAATTCTTCGTACGCTGCAGGCCTCCGGCTCTTTGCATGCGGGATTGGAGGTCATTTAGCTATGACTGCTATACTCGATTCATTTGAGAGTGCCAGGACTGCCCAATCCGATCAGTCTGGTTTCGATGTACAGGCTCAGTTGGCACAACTTCGGGGTCCCGGATCGACCTTGAGTCCTGAGGCCAAGCAGAAGAAACTCCGAGAAGCGTGTGAAGGGTTTGAATCCATCTTTATTCAAAAAATGTGGCAGGAAATGCGCAAGAGCGTGCATCAGTCGAGCTTCATGCACAGCCGTGACGAGCAGTTTTGGCAAGACATGTACGATCAGGAACTTGCCAAGAAGATGACAAGCGCCGGTGGCATTGGCCTTGCGGATATGATGTATGAGCAATTGTCGAGCCATCTGACGAGCGCGAGCAAGACAACGGCAAGCGCTGCGCAACCCCAACGCACCTTTGTTCCCTTACAGGCTCCGCTTTTGAGCGATACCCTGAATACGAAAAAGCCGCTCGATTTAACGCCTCCTGTGCAACCCCTCTACACCACGCCAACCGCGATGGCTGGGGAGACAAGGGAGGATACCAGCTCAACGGATGCCCCAAAAACGTCAAGCCCCGAACGCAGCGACCTCTTTGTTGCCATGGCTGCGCCGACAGCAGACAGTGTTTCGAACCAGTCGCCCCAAGGATCTGAAGCAGCGAAGGTGTCTCAAAGCTCTCAGCAAACAGCCAAGCCTCTTTTTGCCCCCATGCAAGGGCAAACACCTGAAGCGAAGGCGTCTCAAAGTCCCCAGCAAACAGCCAAGCCTCTTTTTGCTCCCATGCAGGGGCAAACACCTGAAGCGAAGGTATCTCAAAGCCCCCAGCAAACAGCGAACAGTCAGCCTCTTTTTGAACCCATACAGGGTCAAACACTCGCTGATGTGACATACGCTGCGCCCCACAAGCGGCAGCAGCCCGTTGCCTCTGGCTTGGAGATGGCCAATGCCGCACGCAGGCAAGCCAGTGACCAGTTAGGGAACCGGGGTATTCGGGAACCCTTACTGCCGCAGACAGAGAAGGCTCGCAACGCGACCATGGCTGCCTATAATCGTCGGGAAAAAGCACAACACGATCGGATGCAGGAGTCGCAGGATAGCATCGGGCAGACAAAGACAAACGTCCAAGCCTTCCCCTACAGTTATCCGAGAACCCAGGCGGAGATGCAGGAAGCAGCCTCCCAATTTGCGCCGATGGCTGCCTCGCAATCAACAGAATCCTTCCTCGCAACACGGCCAAAGACAGCGCCGATCCAGCCCATGACGCCCTTTGAGTCTCTCAACCAAACAGGGATCGCTACTCAGCCTTCGGCCTTTGAACCCATGCAGCAAATGCAATCGGCATCCCGTGAGCGCAGAGCAGGACGCAGGCGGGAGAAGCAGGAGCGTATCCAAACGCTCAATCTGGGCGAAAAGAAGGTTGTGAGCCAAGCCCAAAACCAGGATATGCCCTTTGATCAAAAGGTCTTTCAGGCCAATCTGCAGCCGCCTATGGAAACAGAAGCTTCGGAGGCTGCGGGTGCGGCAGAGCGAGTTAGCGGACGCAGATCCAAGCAGGTTGACTACAGCTCATCGCTTTTTTCCGTGCCGCCACGGGGCGTCGAAGGATAACAGATTGTTGACACAGAACTATGCCATGAAAGCGCCATTCCACATCGGGATGGCGCTTTTTCGTTGAAGGAGCCTATGCGTTTCTATGGCATACATATTGCATGATTCTTTATAACTGACAGGTATAAGGAAGTACTTTTGGAAAGGGGAGTGCCATGTACGATGTTATCCTTGAGAGTTTGCTGAGACAGGAACGGGGTCTTGCGCTTTTGTACGATCTTCTGAAGCAGGAATACAACAATATCTGTGATCGGAAGATGACGCTTGTCTCCCACCAGGAATTTTCCATCCAAGAATTGATCCGTCAATTGGTTGAAGAGAAAGAATTTGTCATCCGCATTTTGAAAGGGATTCCGTTGCAGAAGTTCGCCCAGAGTCTGGCTGACGATGCCGCAAAGCCCTTGTTTGAAGCCCTTGAACGTCTTGACCGCGCTGAACAGCTGACCTCGCGTCAGGCAACACACAACAGCCAATTGGTTTTGGGTTTGCTCGACCAGAATAGCAAGTCCATGGATACGCTCTTTAAGGAAGCTGTTCCTGAAGTTTCCCTTGTGTATGGGCGCCGGGGTTCCATGCATACCCTTCCTTCGCAAGGTGTTATTATCTCCGGGAGGTTGTAGGCCATGCTCAGCAATCTGCTCACCATTGGAAAGTCCGCGCTCAACTCTGCCCAGGCGTGGGTCAATGTCACTGGCGACAATATCGCCAATGCCGATACCGCCGGGTATACAAGACGATATGTTGTTCAGAAAGAAGCTTCCACCATCACCGTGGGTGGCAATCAGATTGGACTTGGTTCAAATGCTGAGCAGGTTCTTCGCTATTTTGACAAGTTTCTGGAAGACTCCTATATCGGCCAGTCCACGATCTCTTCGCGCTGGACAGAATACGACAATATCATGGGTTCCTTGGAATCGGTGTTCAACGAGGCCAATAGCACGGGCTTGAGCGATACCCTGTTCACCTTTCTCAATTCCTGGCAAAAGCTCGCTCTCAATCCAGAAGATCCTGCGGTGCGCACCAGTATTTTAACCAACGGCGAAACCGTGGGGGATATGTTTCGAAGCAAGTACAGCTTTATCAAAGAGATCCAGGACGAAATGGATGTTTCCATTACGAAATCGGTCGAGCGTGTCAATGAAATTTCAAAAGCCATTGCAACACTCAACCAAGAGATCAATGAAACAACCATTGCCGGAATGATCAGTCCCAATAATCTCTTGGACGAGCGGGATCTTTTGGTCGAAGAGTTGGCAACGCTTGTGGATATCAAGACCGTTGACGGAGGGGCTGGCAATTACCGTGTTCAATTGGGCACTGGCCAACCCTTGGTCGATGGCTTGGAAGTCAATAGAATTGTCTTCAACGATGCCAGGGGAGAAAATCGTATCCTGCCAGAATCGACCTTTGCCGGACAAATCGCCTTTTCAGGCGCTGACGACTTTGAATACACGGTAGAGGTGACGCAAGGCGGGGAAATCGGGGGGACGACACCGCCGAAGGTTCGGGTGTCGCTCGATGGCGGCAAAACATGGATCAAAGGGGATGATGGGGAGACCGCGGAATTTGAGATAACGGGCTCTTCAACGAGCAGCGGCAGTACCACGGTTTTTACCGTGGATCCCATCCGGGTCAAAGATCTCTTTATTTCTTTTTCCTTTGATGCGGATACCTCGGGCAATGTCAATCCATCGACTGCGGATAAAACCCTTTCGAAAGGCGATACCTTTGATATCGTGCCGAAGAAAGGCTTGTACTGGGACAGCCCGACGCGGGGTTTACAAAATATCACACCACAGATTACGACCGTTGGAACCGACAATCCCGATCGGGTGACGGGCGGGAAATTGGCATCGTATTTTTCCGTGCGTGACGACGCCTCTGGTCGCTACCTCGATGAACTCGACGCCTTGGCAACCTCTCTTATCTGGGAAGTGAACCATCTCTACAGCCAAGGGGCTGGGCTCACGAAATTGACGCAGACAATAGGGCAGATCGATGTGCCCTATAGCGATCAGGCTTTGGGAAAAGCGGCCTCGGGCAATATTTTTTACGACAAAGTGCAATCGGGAACCGCCAATATTTTCCTGTACGATAGTACGACAGGGGAAACACTCAGCAAAACCAAGCTTTCTTTTTCTACCTCAGGAACGGATGTTAATTTTGATCCTGAGACGCATACTTTGGCGGACATCGCAGCCGCTTTTAATCGGATTACCGTTGATTATGGTTCGAAAACCGGAATCCAGGTTTTTGATGCTGAAATTCAAAACAATCGTTTGAGTGTGAAGATCCATGACGATGCGGAAGGAATAACCTTTGCCTTTGGGGAAGATTCATCGGGTCTTTTGGCAGCACTTGGTCTCAACTCCTTCTTCAGCGGATCTTCGGCGCAGGATTTGCAAATCAGCACGGATATTGGCAGCGATTATACGAAGGTCAATGCCGGACGGGTGAATGGGGAATACGAAGTCAATCAGGGCGATAACACGATCGCGACTGCGATCGGGGGACTGAGCACAAAGGCGGTGACGATCAATACCTTTTGGAAGACCGTCAGCCAAAGCCTGCCCGATTATTATGCCTCCTTGGTGTCAACGGTTGGTTCCGACAAATTGCACAGCCAAACCAACAAAAGCTACCATACGACCTTGACATCGGCCATGCTCGATCAAAAAGAAGCGCTCACTGGTGTGAATCTCGATGAGGAAATGACGAATTTAGTGAAGTACCAATCTGCCTATACCGCAGCAGCGAAGCTTATTACAACGGCTGATGAAATGTTGGGTGTGCTTATTGGACTCAAGCAATAAGGAGAGTCGCCATGGCGATACGCATAACCCAGGGCATGATTTATGATAAATATGTGAATCAAATGCAGTCGAGTCTCGGTGCCTATATGGACAGTTCCGAGCAAGGATCGACGCAGAAAAAGATCAACCGCCCCTCTGACGATCCAGCCGGCATGTATAAGGTTTTGAAGCTGCGGAATACCCAGACCTTCAATACGCAGCTTTTGGAAAATTGCGATACGGCAAAGGGCTGGTTACAGATGGAAGACAGTATTCTGTCAACGCAGATGCCGACCGTTATCACGCAAATCAAGGCTCTGGCAGAGCAGGCTGCGACTGGTACCTACACGGCGGAGCAACGGCAGAGTATCGCCTTTCAGGTGCGCCAACAATTAGGCTCCCTGATCAATATGGCGAATAGCGAATTTGACGGGAAGAGCCTTTTTGCCGGACACAAATATTTGACGCCCGCCTTCCAGGAAGGCCTTTCTCTCATGAGCGAAAACGACTCGATCGCAAGCCTGATCAAGAGCGGTGCAACCCAGGTTCAGGGAGCGGGCAAGGAGACCATCGCCTTTCAGTTCACGCAAGATGGCTATCTCTCTGACGCCTTGACCTATCGCTGGTCAAAGGATGGGGGCGATACCTGGCAAACAGGCACCTCCACTGTCAATGGGACGACCACGACCTTGAGCTTTGACGGGGTGTCGGTGACCATGACAAATGTGCTCTCGGATGGGGATACGACGGAGAAAATCGCCATCGAGGCGGTTGATACCTCGGAAAATGCCCTTGGTCTGCACAAAGAGACAGTCTATATCCGTCCAGGGATCTTTTATCAAGGCGACGTGAACGATGATCTTGAGATCACCTACATGGGAGCAGGGCAAAGTGAGAACGAAGATGTCACGGAGTACCTGGAGGCGGATGCGCATGGAACCTTTACGAGCAATACGCTTATTCGACTGAAGAGTTTTGTGGCAGATGGGGCGACTGGGCCTTCGGAGAGTATTCCTGCTGATACCGCAGGGACGCTGACGTGGGAATACAGCGTGGATAATGGCATGAACTGGGTGACAGGGACTGCGCAATTGAGCGCATTCCAGACGGTCTCCTCGACAAGCGACGACAGCGATTCAACGTCCAGTGATGATACGACAACGAGCGACGATACGACGACCGACACTGATGATGAGCAGACGACTGACGAGGAAACAAGTGGGGTTGCTGTACCGGTTCGATTTGCGCTGCCAGAAGGCTATGTTGATCTCACGATTTCCAAGGATATCAAAAACGGAACGCAGATTTTGATCCACCCCGATGACGCGAATTTGGACTATGAGATCATGAAGGACACCCATATATCCGTCAACGCGGTGGGCAAGGATATTTTTGGCGGCATCTACGAAAACAAACCCGCCATCGATTCGGAAAAGAATCTCTTTGAAATCGTCGGCGATTTCATTGCCTATCTTGAGACCAACAACCAGGATGGCTGCGGCGAATCCCTTGTTTTGCTGGGCAACGCTGAGCAGCATCTTTTGACCGAAGCAGCCAGAGTGGGTGGACTTGAGAATCGCATTGACATAGCGTATGATGTGCTTCAATCGCAGAAGCTTGATATCAAGGAGCGTCTCAGCTATATTGAAGATATTGAATTGACGGATCTCCTTGTAAAAATGCAGCAACAGCAGATCACCTATCAGACGGTGCTGCAGTCGGCTTCAAAGATTATGAATTTGAGTTTGGCGAATTATCTCTAGCTTTTTGGGGGAACATCGTTTCTCGTGGGTTGACTCATTTACGCTTTAGGCACATCTTCCGATGGTCACGAAGGTTGGGAGTTTGTCTAGAGAAAACTCCGAACTATGCTGATGGGTATGTCATGCTGATACTAACGCGACGTCCTGGGGAAAGTTTGTATCTGGGAGATGATATCCGCATTACAGTACTCGGCATGCAGGGAAAGCAAATAAAATTAGGTTTGCAGGTGCCTGCGGAGATGACTGTATATCGTGAAGAAGTCTATAAGCGTGTTATCGAAGAAAACCAACAGGCGATGGCTGCAAGCAACGACGATTTGATGGTGGCTGCGAATTTATGGAACAAGAAACAATAGAACTTGATACACGCTTGGGAAAACGGAGCGTGGATCCATCCCGGTTTATTGTCTTCCCCCGTGGACTGGTAGGGTTTGAGACTGAGCAGAAGTTTGTCCTTTTGCAGATCAAGCCAGAAGCTCCTCTTCTCGTCTTGCAAAGTGTTACCACGCCACAGTTTGGTTTGCTCGTGACCGATCCCAAGCTCTTTCTCCCGGATTTCCTGCCGAGAGTCAGCGATTCAGAAATGCATCTTTTGGGTTTGGACGATCTCTCAAAAGCGGCGATTCTCGTTACAGTCTCCATTCCGCAGGGAGAACCGGAGAAGGCATCGCTCCATCTGACTGGGCCGATAGTGATTAATCATATTTCTTGTATTGGCGTTCAGATACCGCAGAATGATATGTCTGGGCCTACAAATATTACCTTATCTTCGTTTGGTGAGGCAAAACAGGCGGAAAACAGTGCGTCAACCTCGTCGTAGGCGCATGATTTTGGCGTGTTTTTCGTGGCAATGAGGCAAGCTCGAGTGGCTTTTCGG
Source organism: Desulfovibrio sp. (assembly GCA_017450275.1). GTDB lineage: Bacteria > Desulfobacterota > Desulfovibrionia > Desulfovibrionales > Desulfovibrionaceae > Desulfovibrio. The sequence continues at coordinate 77,905 of JAFSVD010000067.1, forward strand.
GGATTTCGGTCATCGAAAAGCCATTTTGTATTCTTTCGTGTGCTTTGTGTCGTACAAGAATGGTTTGAATGAGGTTGGTATGGCCAAAATTTTGTTGAGACAAAACACACCGATAGGGAAAAAAGCCAGTTTGACGCTCGCGACCCAAGACGTTCCAGAATCATTTGAGCAATCAGGGATAAAACTTACCAATCATATCAAATCCATTCTTTCGCTGTATGCGGTGTGCATTCGTCTGTTGACGCAGTTGCGAGCCTGTCTTTTGGATGGCCGTCTTGACGATGCGCTGCCCTATCGAAAACATGTGAAAGAGATCCTCCATGCCCTTGATGACGATTTAGATCTCTCGGTGGAATTGGCGAACAATTTTCATACTCTTTATCAGCATTGTCTGCACCATATAGGGGATGACGATCAAAATTTGCCCATTGAAAACGTGGATGCGGTGCAGATGGTGGTCACCAGATTGCGCCACCTGTATGTGCATTTGATCGAAGATTCGACCAAGGACAAACCTTCATCATAGCACAAAAAAGAGCGAATTGGGATTCCAATCCGCTCTTTTTTGTGCCCTACTTTTTCTCTGCTTGGGCTGGTTTCTTGTCTGCTTCGTCAGGCTTTTTTGCGGTATCCTTTGCAGCCTCATCGGGCTTTTTCGCGGTATCCTTTGCAGCTTCGTCAGGCTTTTTTGCGGTATCCTTTGCCGCTTCGTCAGGCTTTTTCGTTGTATCCTTTGCCGCTTCCTCTGCTTTTTTGGCGGCATCGGCTTTTTTGGCATCCTCAGCCTTCTTTTCTTCTTTCTTTGCCTTCTTCTCCGTCTTTGTCGATTTGCCCTTTTCTTGTTGCTGAACAGCTGCTTTATCGTCCCCGATAAACTTGTTGATCACACCATCCAATTTTCCCGTACCCCAGAGCCATCCGCCAAAGATGATGGCGCACACGAGAATAATGATAGAGATCCAGAGTCCTGTATGGGGTTTTTTGTCTTCGCGGAAGGGATCCAGGATGGATTGCCGTTTGATATTCTCGGGTTGTTTGGCAATGGATGTCAGAGCACTGCCCAATTTAATATTGATGGGGAGCAGGGTGTTGACCGCCCAGCCCGAAGCTTCTAGGACAGGACCAAAGGTGCGGCGTCTGAATTTCAACCAGGCTAAGAAGACGGAGGGGCCTGAAATGATTAAGAAGATGCCGGCGATCAAGAGCGGGAATTGCCACCAGGCAAGAGAAAAGAGCGCCTGGGCAATGCTGCCGATAGCCGTACCAATGGCACCCAAGGCAATACCAACAGCCGCGAAGATGCCAACGCCCTTGCTGATGTCAAAGGGAACTGGCGGTTGTCCCGGTTTGGCAGCGGTTAAACTCGCAACGCCTTTTTGGGCAGCGGCCAGGCTTTCGTCGCGTTTGCTGGCAGCGAATTTAGCAATGGCTTCGCCAACCATGTTGCTGATACGCTTGTAGGGCGACCATATGGCCTGATGGAAGCTGATGGGATTGTGGATGATTTTGACAAGGCGTGCGTCCCAATCCTTGCCGGTATTGTCGACAAAGACGCCGTTTCTGCCTTCGACCAAGACATCATCGTTGCCCGCTGTCAAAACAGCCATGATGGTGCGTGTGCCAGAGACCGAGCCGTCTTCGGCGTGGCGGGTGCATTCGCAATAGAGCAGACAGAGTTGGCTCATGCCAGCCATGGTGGAGTGTTTGGCAACATCGTCCACCGGCACGCACAATTGGCACGAACGTCCATCGATAAAGAGGGTGCCAGCCCGGAAGGTGACGTTGGGACGAAGGGTATAGAAATCGTAGAAGGACACAAAGTTCATGAGCAGACGATGGATATTGCAATAGTAGAGAACGAATTTCTCCAGTTCCGCAATATCTTCGCTCGCTGCGGCATTGGCCAAGTCTTTGGCGCAGAGTTCCTTGAAGGTTTTCAGGGTGGAGGGGGTTAAGAGTTTGTCAACCCCAGCATCGCCAAGGGCATCCAAAACAGCGGCAGCATCGGTTGCCGGGGCAAAAGCGCCTGCTTCATAGACCGTCACCGGAGGCCGTTTTCCCAAGGCCTCTCCGTACGGAGCAAGGGCAGCTTGGATTTTTGTCCAATCCTCGCGGGAAAGGGTGTCTTTGCGGGGAAGAAGCTTTTGCACAAGGCCTGCAAAGCGTTGAATCCGTTCACTCCATACAGGATTGAGGCCTGCATTGAGCGGCAGGTCGCGGTTGGCTTCAACTCTGGCAAGGGGCATGGCTAAGAGATCGTCCAAGGCGATATCTTCTTTTTCAGCGGCTTCTTTTAAGCGCACTTCGGCATTCAAGGGTGAATTGGCCTGGGGCGCAAAGGCGGCGAGATCGCAGCGCAAGAAATAATCGTCGACTTTGGGCTTGATTTCCTGCAAGAGCGTCCAAGCGCTTTCGGTGTCTTCGACAGGATGGGCGCAAGCAGTCACTTCAGCTCGCCACGCCTTCCAGGTCTGCAATTCCGTCACAAAATTATCAGCGAGCTCGGCGTTGAGGCCTGGGGTTCCACCGGCATCTTTTGCCCCGCCGACAACGCTCAGGCCTTTCTCGACAAAGGCTTTGACATCGTCGCTCATTTCCGCAATGGGCGGCAAAATACCATCGCCATTGAAGGACTGCTCAGCAGCTCTCTCAGCGGCGGCCTTGACCTGCTCGGGGGTGATGCTGGTCTGGTCTTCATTCCCCAGCGTTTTCAAAATGGTCATTGCCGTGGTTTTCAGGCGATGCCCTTCGTCTGTGGCATCGTTGATGGCTGAAAGAGGCATGGCCTTTGGCTCGCTGGGGATATCGGCCGTGTCGTTGACGCGGGCGCAGAGCCATTCAACCGCATCGAGAATTTCAGGCATGCGGATGCGGCCATCTTGATCCGTATCCAAAAGCTTGAGGGTTGCGGCATCAAATTCCAGTCCCTTGGCTGGGCAGCTCAACGCGCCCCACAGTTTGGGGTCGAGTTCGCGGATATGACGCAGTTCCTGCATGGTACTCAGCATCACCTGGTCGGTTCCGCCCATACGCTGACAATGCCAGAGAAAGGGTTTTTCTTGTTCTTTGAGTGGTTCTTGCGTTTGTTCTATGGGTTGATCAGTCGATTGATCATTGGCTTGTTGTACGGATTCCTGTTTAGGCAGTTCAGCCATAGGATTTTCTCCTTGTTGTCTCGTTGTCTCGGAATCTACGGATAGGGTTGTGCTGTCAGTGGCGATCCTTGAAGATGATCCACTTGCTCGCCACATAGTTGAGGACAACAACAACCACGTTTGTGAAAATTTTTATTTACAATTCATTATATCCAAGTACAGTAACAAAAAGCCACAATAACGCTGTTTCAACAAGGACAGCGAAGATACGAGCCGAGATAAATTGCCATAGTTCTCGGAAAACAAGGTGTTTATCCCAGGAAAGGGAATGGAAGACGTAGCGTTTGTTCGTAAAAAACGCAAAAAGGACAGCCACAAACCATGCCAACCAATTACTGGTGATATAGTCTATATGGAAGACGAGGATGCCTGCGACATAGACGACATAGTTGATAAGTGTGGTCAGAACGCCAAAGATCAGGTAGGCGATCAGTTCTTTTGTCCGTTCAGCGTGGGATGGTGTGTCTTTTGGGCTGTCAGTTTCCATGGGGAGATATTGGTAGAGGTGGAAAAAAGGACGTTCTTGGGTGGAGAGTACCCAAAACAACGATGAATGCAAGTGTTGAGCGCGAACGTCTTGACACAACAAGCAGGAATTTCTGCGGATTGTTTTGACTTCTTACGGGGTCTTGGTACAATTTTGCCTTGACGTTTGATTGTGTGCTTTTGCTTTTGATGCATTGAGGATGTCATGCCAAACCAAAACCATGCCAGAACCCTTTCCTTTCTCAGTTTTGTCATTCCCTGTTATAATGAAGAGGCGACACTGCCTTTTCTGCGGAGCCAGATGGAAGATTGGTTGCCGAATCTTGGCGATCGTCGGTACGAAATTCTTCTGGTCGACGATGGATCGCGGGATGCAACGCTTGCCTTGTGTACGAAGTGGGCGAGTGACAACCCCTGTGTCAAGGTGATCTCCTTCAGTCGCAACTTTGGGCATCAACCTGCTGTGCAAGCGGGACTGGCCTATGCAAAAGGCGAAGCCGTGGTCATTTTGGATGCCGACCTCCAGGATCCTCTTTCTGCTATTCCAACGATGATCGACCGCTATGAAGAAGGTTTTGATGTGGCCTACGGCATGCGTCTAGCTCGTCAGGGTGAGACAGTGTTTAAAAAAGTCACTGCTTGGGCGTTTTATCGTCTGATGCAACGATGCGTCTATAAAGATTTGCCGAAGGATACCGGGGATTTTCGGCTGGTCTCACGAAGAGTTGTCGATATCGTGAACGCCATGCCTGAGGGGCACCGTTTTCTCCGGGGCATGTTTGCCTGGGTTGGCTTTGCACAGGTTGCTGTTCCCTATGTGCGGGATGAGCGGCGCTTTGGCACAACAAAATACCCCCTCTCCAAGATGGCACGTTTTGCATGGAATGCCATTACCTCTTTTTCGGCCTTACCCATTCGATTGGTCAGTCTGTGGGGCGCAGGCATTGGTTTGGTGGGTTTTTTGATTTGCGTCTATGCCTTTGTTGCCTGGCTTTCTGGCGAGACCGTGCAAGGCTGGACCTCGCTTATGGGCTTGATCGCTCTGCTTGGTGGCTCTTCGATTATGGCCATTGGCATTGTCGGCGAATATGTCGGCAATATCTTTGAAGAAGTGAAAAACCGGCCAAAGTACATCGTGGCAAGCACTGTGAATATCGATGCTACAGACAAAGAACAGAGGCCGACCGAACTTTCTTGACCGTGAGTCCCCTTTTGTGGATGTTTTCAATCGTTTTTGTAGGAAGCAATGGACAGATATTCGTTTCTTTTTCCGGTGCACAGGGAGCATAGGAAAAAAAGAGCGTTGATTGCCTGGGGCGACGGGCTTTTTCTTGCTTTTGTCGTGCTTTTTGCCTTCCTTGCCTATCAAGGCGCGTTGGCTCTTTCATCTGACGGGATATGCATTGACAGCGATCTTGCGACCTATGCGCAGGGCATGGCTGGTGCAGCCAAACCCGCGTTTTTCTTTGGAGATCCGATTGTTGCTACCCCCACACAGGCAAACAGCATTCCCAATGCCGAACGCATGCTCGCAAGCCTTTTAACCCCAGGGGATGCGTATGCCATTGGTCTGTTGCGGGCGTGCGCTATTATCCTTGTGGTGTATTTTGTGAGCTGGTACGTTTTTGGACGATGGCTTTTTCATGAACGGCTGGCTGCCATTCTTTTAGTGGCATTGGTTAGCATTACAGTCTGGGTTGGGTTTGGAACGTTTTGGGGCATCACCCATTCAGATCCTGTTCCTCGTGTGTTCCACGCAGCACTGTGGCCCTGGATGCTTATGCTCGCCATTCTTGGCTTTCGCCATGTTGCTCTACGCCCTCTGGCACTGTTTTGTGCAGGGCTTGGCATGTGGCTGCATGGGGTGAGTGCCTTGAATACGGGTGCCATGATTTTTTGCGCCTTTTTCTTTCATCGACCAAAGACGTGTTCCTTAGGTCGGCATGGAAAAGTGCTTGGCTTTTCGCTTCTGGCTTTTTTTGTGCCGGTACTTCTCTTCTTATGGCCATCCCTCTCCCAAGGGCAGTCGTTTACGCCCGAGCAGCTCGAAATTCTAGCCCAAGCCTTTATGATCCGATGGCATGAGGATTATGGCAATATTCCAGGAACCTTGCTTTCGCTTGTTCTTCCGTGGAATCCCATTGCTTATATTGGCTATGCAGGTCTTTTGGCAACGCTTTGGTGTCGCTTCTATCCCAACGATCGTCTTCGCGATCTATCCCGCATGATGCCGGCCTTTTTCTTCGCGATGTGTTGTGTGATCCTCTTTTCCCTGCTTGAAACACGCTATGCTGCGGATTTTGGGCGCATCCCTATGGGGCATGAACTGGTTCGCGGTGTGAAGTTTTTTGTGCCGCTTTTTTGGATCATGATTTGTGCCTTTTTGGTGTATTTTCTCAAATTTCTGCCCAAAAAGGGATCGACAGCTCTGGTTGGCCTGTGTATTGTTTCGATCCTTGTTTTTTCGCAGGACAAACAGCATATCGCGGCACAATACGCCATTGCAGCCCAAACAGGCATTCAGCTTCCCTTAGCCGAAGAAGGACAGCGCATGGCGTATGCTGCAGATCTTGCCCGTGAAGCCGTGATGGCCGTGCATGAGCGGATCACCCCTGGCGATAGAGCCTTTTGTCTGGAAGATTCCATGATGGCCTTGCGCTATGCAGGCTTTTGTCCTTTGGCCTACAGTTTCAAAGACGGCTATGCCTTTTTCTACAACAAAGACTATGCCAGCATGCACGAGTGGATGACCATAACAAAGGCCGTAGCAAAGGGGGAAGAGGGAATTCGGGATGCGATTGCCATGACCAAGGCGAGATGGTATTTGGCACGCCAATCATCGCATTTCGGCTTTGAGGATACGTTGACAAAAGTTTGGGAAAACGAAGCCTGGAAATTGTACAGGGTTTTGCCTTGATGGTTTTTGTTTTTTTTGGGGGATTGTTCTATGGAAGAACGTGTTCCGTTTAATAAGCCGCACATGACAGGGAAAGAGCTGTTTTATATTGCTCAGGCGCACTGCAACACCATTCTTGCTGGGGATGGCCCCTATACAAAAAAGTGTCATGCAAAGCTTGAAGAGATGTGTGGCTGTCAAAAGGCTTTGTTGACACATTCATGCACAGCTGCCCTTGAGATGCAGTCGCTCTTGCTCAATATTACCACAGGCGACGAAGTAATTATGCCTTCCTATACCTTTGTTTCTACTGCCAATGCGGTTGTTTTGCGTGGGGGCAAACCTGTCTTTGTGGATATTCGGCCTGATACTTTAAATATCGATGAAACCAAGATCGAAGAAGCCATTACCCCTAGGACAAAAGCTATAGCGCCGGTGCATTATGCTGGGGTTTCTTGTGAGATGGATACGATTATGGATCTTGCGCACGAGCATGGGCTTGCGGTGATTGAAGATGCCGCGCAAGGCTTTATGGCCACCTATAAGGGGAGAGCTCTGGGGAGCATTGGGCATTTAGGTGCCTTGAGTTTTCATGAGACAAAGAACGTTATTTCGGGCGAGGGCGGAGCTTTGCTTGTCAACGACGCCAACTATATTCTATCGGCTGAAATTATTCGAGAGAAAGGCACAGATCGGAGTCGTTTTTTTCGGGGAGAAGTCGACAAATACACATGGCAGGATATCGGTTCCTCCTATCTGCCCGGAGAATTGATTGC
>JAFSVD010000068.1 GCA_017450275.1 Desulfovibrio sp.
ATGCTCTGTTTCATCTGCTCTGCTGACCAGCTGACATAGCGAGAATCATTGGCTTTCAGGGAAGTCAGTTTGGATCTGAGATAATACGATTCGTCAAAAAAGGTACTGCGCATAGATTTTCCGCCTCCATTTTATTTGATGCTATCTACCAAAAAAATGCTTGCGGCTTTAACGTGATAGTATCCGCAGACATAGACTCTTTCTTAAATCTATACTGTATAGTCCCAGCTCCAACTATAGCAGATTATGGTGGGGTTCTTTGCCATCATCGCACTATATTGTCCCATGGCAAACTTCACCTTAAGCATTTCCGCTTGGTCAATCGTGCCATCGTTGTAAGAACTCAGATTCTTGCTGTTTTCTTGTAAGTTATTGCCATCTGTTTGAATACTATTTAAACTGTTTTGAAACATCGTTCCGATACTCAATCCATCAGCCATTATGTTTCTCCTTCTCCAGTAACCTGTACTTCCCGGGCAATTTTTAGCCGGAATTTTTAAGGTATTTTTCGGATCGAATATTTTTAAGAGAACACCATAAAAACAGACCTTTATATAAAAAATTTCTAGTTTTTCTAAACGCCTTCGGTTAAAGTAATCTTAGATTTCTTAGCCACTCTAGAGAGGAATCTATGTATTTAACTTTTTTTGGATAAAATCGTGATTTTGTCACTGTAGCTCACTCATTTCGTGACTCTTCAAGCAAAAAAGTATGAAATAAAATATATTAGAAAACACATAAAAGACGATATCTATTTTTATAAAAATTATGGATACTTTCGTTATGATACGAAAACGACTGAATTTTTTGACGATTCTGAGGGATTATATGCTCCTCAAAAAGTGAGTGATAAAAGAAATATTAATACTGTAGGTCTGCCTCAATCTTCCTGCCTATGATCTACGCAAGCTCCCCAAAGACAGGGGGCGCTTTGTGTCAAGCAATATTATGAAAATGAATATGAAATTACTTTTTAAAAATTAGACATGATGGCAGACAAAACGATAAACGCTCTCTACGGCGAAGAGAGCGAATCAAGAAGGACTTTCCTCTGATCTCCACAAGAAGAGAGAAAGAGTGTTGGAGAGTTGCTCAAGGAAATGGTGATCGTTGCCTCATCGTGCGCTTGGCATTTGCATATTCCTGGCAAATTGCAAAAAGCGTTCAGCAATGACACCAGGAGCGCAATGATGCTGAAAAGCCTGTGTGGATTTGATGTTTTTTGTCTCATCCATGGGAAGGCTGTCATAGGCGCGCATCAATTCTTGTTCGAAGACCTCGCGGACTTTGGAAAAGGTCTCTTCCACTTCAGGATAGCCGTTGTCGGCTCGCCAGGGGAGACGCAGGCTCTGCTGCCAGTGGCGTCCTTCGTGGGAAGGGATGTCGATGGTGTACATGGAACCCAGTTGGGGCGGGTCAGCGCGTTCGTACTGGCCTGGCCAGCAGTGTTCCTGCCAGGAATCGAGTGGCTCGGCAATGGTTGAGGGGATTCGCATCGCAGGAAGGCAGAGTGCTTTTTCATGGGCTTCCAGCTCGATTGCATAGGTGAGCATGGGTCTGCGGTAGCCACGTTTTTTTTGGATATGCCAGGAAATGACCATACACAAACACTCCTTCAATCGAGTTCAGCAACCTCTCCAAACGGGGGTTTTTGTTTGCCTTTGGGGCAAATCCAGAGAACCGGAAAATCGGGTGGATCGGGAAAATGCGAACATTCCAAATCCGTAAACCAGAGCAGGCAGACAGGATGAAGACCTTCCCGTTCAATCCATTCCCCAACTGGTCGGTAATCGGTTCCGCCACCCCCCTTGGGCAGTAGTCGATCAGGAAGGGTTGTGCGGGTGTAAGTCTGGACATCCTGAATGACACAATCGTGGGTGATGACGATCAATGAGGTCTCATAAACAGCCAGAATGGCAGAAAGTTCGCTCAAGAAGCGTGTCAGTTGCTGTTCATCAATAGAACCTGAGCTGTCGATGGCAAGACAGAGGTTTTCCAGCGTTGGTTCGCTGCGGGAGGGGAGATAGAGCCCCTGATGGATATAGCGTCGGTTGGGATGTGTCCATGTGCTGTCGTCTTTAACGTGCATTTCGAGAAAGCGTTGCAGCAGTTCGCGCCAATCCATGTGCGGGGCAATGCGTTCGCGCAGAATGCGTTGCAGGCTTCCCGGCATGTCACCTTCATGAAACGCCCGCTGCATTGCCATGATAAGACTTATGGTCGCCTCTTCTTCTGCCTTTTCCTCTGCCTGCATTTCTTCAGGATCAAGGAGAGCAGGATGGTCGCGCACTTCTCCGACTACCCCCTGTTCTCTGGAGCTTTGCTGTGATGCGTTTTTTTGGGAGGGACGCGCCGCATGCTTTCCTTCCAGGGGCTTGGATTCGCCTTGATTGGTATTGGCGAGAGAGTGCGGTTCCCTCGCTGGCGAGTCCTTTCGTGGGGGCAGCGCTGTTGATCCGGCTCCTTCGTTGTGCGTGCGTTCCTTGCTTTGCAGAGCGCGCTTGGCACCTCCCTTTGGAGCCTGATCGTCAAGAGCCGGGAGATGGGCAAAGATGGCCTCTGCACTCATGCCCGCAAAACGGGGATCCAGAAGAAAATGCTCGGACAAAGAAAAACCGACTTCTTCCAACAAGGCGTTCACTGCGTAGTCGCAGGCCATATTCCAGCGTTTGCGATCCCGATTTTTGCGGCGCACATGGTGCCCAAGCGCCAGATGGAGCAGGGCATTGGCCAACGCTGCCGCGAGGGTCTGTTCATTGGCAAATGCCACCCATGCCGGATTGTAGCCAAGTTCTTTGCCATTCGTCCAAAGATCGCGGCAGCTGGGATCAGGCTTTATCCTGAGACGCAAGGCCAGGCTGCCAAAAAACGGATGCTCAAGGAGAAAACGGGTTCGCACCTTTGTGATGGCTGTATGAGCGCAGGTGAGGGTGTCCCGGTTTGCATCTGCTGTCATGGGCATCTTTTCCATTTGTTGATGGTGCTGCTTTTTGGGTACCTTGGTGTCAGAGAAAGACATCGGCATTGGCTTGAGCCCAGGCGATGAAGGCAGGATTGCTGACAAGGCTGGGATCTTTTTGGCAGGCATCGCGCAGAAGGAGTACGCCAAATTCCACAGGAAGCCTTTGGGCATAGCATACCAGGGCGTCCATGGTCGCGGGTGAGGTTGCCTGGGCAAGGGCTTCGGCTAGGGCATAGAGGGCAGCGGGTTCTTCCGGGACGCTTGCGGTATCGGGATGGGCAAGGATGTGCGGAACATCTGGCAGTTCCCGCCAGAGAGTGAGAAAGCCGAGAAATTCCGCGCTCGCCCCAGGACCTATAGTGCCTGTAGCCAATTCGGCTATGATGTCTGGACTGGGATTGGCGTCGAGGATGCGAGAGAGGAATTCCCAGGATCTGGGTGAGGCAAAGGCTCTTGCCCTTCTGGCTGGATCAAAATCGTGAAGCAATTTCGGGCGAAATTGCAAAAAAGCTGTCACTTCGGGACGGATGCCTGCGCCCTTGGCCCACAAGAGCCAGTCGTTGATATCGACCTCACATTCCAGATGCACCATCCGATTGGCAAGCGCTGTTGGCATATGGTGGGTGACCGAACGGTCGCCCTCGCGATTGCCCGCAGCGACCACGCACCATCCATCAGGTAGCAGGTATTCGCCGATGCGGCGATCCAGCACAAGCTGGTAGCAGGCGGCTTGCACAAGGGGTGGGGCGGCATTGAGTTCGTCCAAAAAGAGGATGCCTCGTGTCTGTTCTTCCTTGGGCAAAAAGGCCGGGGGACACCATGAGGCGGTGTGTGTTTCGGTGATCCGAGGAATCCCCCGCAAGTCTACGGGATCCAGAAGAATGGCGCGAATGTCGATAAGGGCAAGATTGTGTGCTTTGGCGGTTTGAGCCACTAACTGGCTCTTCCCGACCCCGGGAGGACCCCAGAGAAAAACTGGCTGCCTGATAGCAAGGAGTGTTGCCAATGCTGCTTTGATGTGGGATGGTTTCATCGTATTTTGCAAGGAGACTCCCACCTCTTCAGGTGGGGTAGTTGAGTTGCCAAAGGGTGGATGGCAGGGGATAGTACTGAAAAAGAAATTTAAAGTCAATTCTTTTTCAGAAAATCCCTCATTCTCCTTCAAAAGGGAGAGCATGCGTTCTCTTCAGGTTTTTTCGGCAAGCCAGCGTATTCTGCCATCGTCTCAAAAAAGAATCCTTTTTTTGAGACGATGAAGTGCTATTGCATGCCCGCATCCTCCGTTCCCACGCTGTCGTCCACGACACCAACGAAGGCAACCCCACCAGCCAGTGCCTCAGGCTCAGCAACGGAGGTGGTTCCGATTGTGCCGCTGTCAACGATGGTGCCATCGACAAACACATTGACATCGTAGACGTCTTGCACCTGGTCACCCACTTCATCGCTTGGGCGCGTCACGGTAAGAGTATAGACGCCGTTCTTCCCATCCACCGCTTCGGCCACAATGCCGGATGGTTCAAAGGTCAGCGTGCCATCGTCGGCGATGGTGGCTGTAAAGGTCAGGGGTCTGGCATCCGCGCTTGCGGTATTGGTCGCCTGAATGGCCAGGCTTGTATTGTCGGTGAAATCGTTCAGCGTCAAGATGCCGGTGATGGTGGCCTCAGTGTCTTCGATGGTGTATGACGCACTATCAATGGATGCCGATGGGGATGTGGTCTCGATCGAGGGATTGGTGTCAACCATGCCATAGTCTGCAATCTTGCCATCGACCAGCACTTTAACGTTGTAGATATCCTTCACCTGGTTGTCCACATCGTCGGCTGGACGCGTATAGGTGAGGGTATAGACGCCGGTTTTGCCCTCCACAGCTTCAGCCACAAGGCCAGATGGCTCAAAGGTGAGGCTGCCATCGTCGGCAAGAGTGGCTGCATAGGTCACTGCCTCGGAATCGGCTTTCGCGCTCTTGGTAATCTGAACAGCTACGGGCGTGTCCTTGGTACAATTGATCAGCGTCAAGGTGGCGGTGATGGTGCTATCAGTGTCTTCGATTGTATCCAGGGCACAATAAATGAGAGCCGAGGGCGATGTGGTCTCGATGGGATTGGAGGAAATTGTGCCGCTGTCAACGATAGCGCCATCGACAAGCACATTGACATCGTAGACGTCTTGCACCTGGTCGGCTATCTCATCGGTTGGGCGTGTATAGGTGAGAGTATAGACACCGCTTTTGCCCTCCACAGCTTCGGCCACAATGCCGGATGGTGCAAAGGTCAGGGTGCCATCGTCGGCGATGGTGGCTGTAAAGGTCAGGGTTCTGGCATCCGCGCTTGCGGTATTGGCCGCCTGAATGGCCAGGCTTGTGTCGTCGGTGAAATCGTTCAGCGTCAAGGTGCCGGTGATAGTGGCCTCGGTGTCTTCGATTGTGGTCGAGGCACAATCAATGAATGCCGATGCAAGTCGTGATGTCACGGTGCCTTCCATGGCGTTATTGGCAATTTTTCCGGCATAGCTGGCAATGGTGTAGGTGTTGGATGTGGCATCTCCTACGTCAGCCGGAGGACGGGTATAGGTGAGGGTTGTGCCATCGTAGGCGAGATCGTCGCTGCTCGATCTCCAACGCGTGCCATCAAAGGTCAGGGTGTTGGTGGTGGAATCCACTATGACCGTGGCAACGGTGCCGTCTATGGCATTCTCCACGGTCATGGCCGCGGTGATGACATCGGATTTGTCCAAGGCTGGAGCAATCGTGAGCTCTGTCACGGCAGCGTTGCCTTCGGTCTCGGTGTACACGTCGTAGGTTGGATCCGTGCTCACCTGCAGCGCCTCGAGGACGGTCACATCGAGAGAGATTGCGACCTCGTCGGTGGTGCCGGCATAGGTGATATAGTGCTCAAGGGGGTTGACGTTGTGCTTGATGAAGTATTCCTCGACAAGGTCGGCTGTCCAATTGGCGCCGTTATCTCCGTAGCCTTTGCCGTTGTTCATGGCGTTTAACGCCTGCGCCTTGGCGTTGTAGTACACGTCTTGGTTAAAGGCGTTGGAGGGGTTGATCCCTTCCTTGGCGCCGTATTGCAGATAATGATCCCAGGCAGAAAGACCGGCTTTGTTGAACGCCTCCTGCACACTGGCTTCGTCCCAGTCTGTTTTGCTCTGATAGCCTGTTGTCCCGTCTGCATTGGCGTAATTGTTCAGCTGCTCTGCCTTGGCAGCAAGATACTCGGCCACAACAAAGAGATGGTTGGGGCTGACATTTTCCTGGTTGCCGTATTGGACAAAGTGATCGTAGGCGTCAATGTTGTGTTCGGTAAAAAAGGCTTGGACACGATCAACAGACCAAAGCTGATTCTGATAGTTGATGGCATTCAGCTGATCAGTTTTGTAGGAAAAATACCTGTCTGCTTCAAACCATGTTTGCGTACGAGCCATTTCTCATCCTCCGTCTGCCAGAGTCTTTGCGCTGTCTGCCCCAAAAGAGCGGGTTTTCAGCTGAATATGCCGTCTGAGGCTTTGATCCTCGCGTTTTTGAAAACAAAATTGAAATTTATTTTCTATATTTTTTCCTGGAGCGATACCTGCTCCGCAGATTGAGCAGGTGCTCTGGTAGGCTCATTGCCGTGCCTCTATCCAAAGATCACGGCAGCCTGATTCTCTGCCTGGAGCAAAAAGAGAGTCCCTTTGCCCACACAAGCCACTTCCAGATACACCATCCATCAGCACAAGGGGTGTTGCTTTTTGCATACGCAGCAGCCTCTTGCGAAGACTGCCTTGATGTGGGAAAACGCTTGCCATGGAGCTGTCAAGGGGCGATGTTATTGAAAAAGAAATTCAAAGTCAATTTCTTTTTAGAAAATCCTGCATATCCCTTGCAGCAGGGCGTTTGAGGGAGGAATTTTCCCCATGTTCTGAAAATATCTTGCGAGACAGGGTCTTTCACGGTACGGTTTAATGACTTTGATGGAACTCGTGTCCTATGGGGATTTTCAAATACATCAGTCTCAAGGTTCAGCCAACACCCCTTGGAACCTGCGTTGGCGTCGTTGCGATGTCTTGTGTTTTTATCTATGGATTACAAGATAATTTGTACGATATTTTTAGCTAACGGTTACTGATTGCGTATCTTTTTTTCTGTTTTTCCTTAGGAGGATTCATGAAAAAACTTCTCTTCTGCGCAGCATTGTGCCTTGTTGTTCCGTTTTTGTTCGTCACCACTGTACAGGCATGGAGCCCGGAAAAGGATATTTCGGTCATTGTTGCCTATAAGGCAGGCTCTGGAACCGACACGGGTGCCCGTCTTCTTATGCAGTATGCCCGCAAATACGTGGGGCAGACCCTTGTCATCAACAACCTGCCCGGCGGTGATGGCAAAATCGGCTGGACGGAATTAGCTCGTTCAAAGCCCGATGGCTATACAATTGGTTTCATCAACCTGCCTTCGTTTACCACCCTGAGCCTGATGCCCAAGAGTCTGTTCACGGTGAAGAGCATTGAGCCGATTGCGAACCATCTGACTGAAACCTGCGTGGTTGTGGTGAAAGCCGACAGCCCCTGGAAAACTCTGCAAGAGCTGGTGGATGCCTGCAAAGCCAAGAGCACCTATCGCTGCTCAACCAACGGCAACAAGGCCTCCAACCACATTGCTGCCCAGCTTTTCGCCCGTTCGGCGAATTTTTCCTACAAGGCCATCCCCTATGGTGGCACAGCAGACCAGTTGTTGGCCTTGCGTCAGGGCGAAGTGCAGTTTTCGTGCGCCAAGGTGGCGGATATTGCGAAGCTCGCGACCGGAGCAGCGCCGGAATTGCGTGTGCTCGGGGTGTTTGCAAAAAATCGTTTGCCTGAATTTCCCGATGTTCCTACCCTCGGCGAAGCCGGCTATTACAAGGAATGGTACGGCAGTGCCAGAGCCCTGGTTGCTCCGGCAGGAACGCCCAAGGAAATCATTGCATTCTACGAAGAAGCCTTTAAGAAGGCCATGGAAGATCCTGATTGCGTAGCAATCCATCAGAAGGGCAATTTGAATATGGACTACATGAACAGCCAAGCATTAGCTGATCTTATTCAAAAGCAATTGCTCTTTTCTAAGGATGTCGAAGAATCACTGTTTAAGAAATAGATAGAAGAGGGGGGGCTTGTCCCCCCTTATTTCTATTTGCAGTTTATATCCTGAACTTCCTTATCTGTAGTAAAGAGAGTACGTGCGTATTTTTGTGTGATAGGAGATATCGTACAAAACAAGGAATAATTGGTATTTTTTATGAAACAATCTGATGTTTGTGTTGTTCTTTTTTTCTATGTACTCTGTTTAGTCTTTTATGTCCTGATCGGCGATCTTCCTGAAGAGGCGCAGACCTATCCCATGACAATCGTGGGATGCTTGGCTTTGCTCAATACGTTTTTTGCGTTTCAACACGTCAAACGATTCCTGACTGAAGGGCTGTTGGACGACTTTCCCGCTATTTTTAGCGGCTTTCAAACAAAACAGTTTTTTGGAGCTGTCTTGTTGTGTCTGGGCTTTGTCGTTCTCTTGCCTCTTGCCGGTTTTTATGTGGCGAGCCTTGTTTTTTTAGTCTCTTGCCTGCTTTTTTTGCATGTGCCCAAGCTGCATCTTTTGCTAACTATCTTGGTATTGGCTGGTCTGATCTATGTGGTATTTACCCTGTTCCTCAAAGTTCCTTTGCCAATGGGCATACTCTTTTCGTAGGGAGGACGTATGACAGACACGATTCTCCTTGCAGCAGCCGGTTTTTTGCATGCCCTTCATCCTTTGAACCTCTTGGCCATGCTCATGGCCACCATCGTGGGTATTGTCATTGGATGTTTGCCCGGGCTTTCCGCTGCCATGGGTGTTGCGTTGCTTTTGCCCATTACCTTTGGGATGGATCCCGCAACAGGCCTGATTGTGTTGGCTGGCGTCTATTGCGGAGCTATTTTTGGGGGATCGATCAGCGCGATCCTTGTGCATACCCCAGGTACTCCGGCATCGGCAGCCACGGCGATCGATGGCTATGAGCTGACCTTGCAGGGCAAGGCAGCCAAGGCCTTGACCGTTGCCTGCGTTGCCTCGTTTTTTGGGGGGCTGTTAAGCTGCATCTCGCTCTACTGCTTTTCACCGCTCCTTGCCCAACTCGCCATGAAGTTCAAGAGCCCTGAATACTTTTGGCTCTCGCTCTTTGGTCTGACGATCATTGCCGGTGTCTCCTCCAAATCCATGCTCAAAGGTCTTATGAGCGGTGTTCTTGGGCTTTTGCTCTCAACCGTTGGTATGGATCCCATGGAAGGGGTTCCGCGCTTCACCTTTGATTTCAGTATTCTGGACAGCGGCATCAATACCACCTGCGCCCTGATCGGTCTTTTTTCCATGTCCCAGGTTCTGATTCTGGCCGAAAAAGCGATTGTCAAACGCAGCCGGCCGGTGGATTTCAAGGACAAGATCGGCTTGTCGCGCAAGGAAATGAAGCGGCTCTCCCCGCATATCGTGCGGTCGTGGATCATCGGTAACATTGTCGGCATTCTCCCCGGTGCCGGTGCCTCCATCGCCTGCTTTATGGGCTACAACGAGGCCAAGCGTTTTTCCAAGCATAAGGAAGAATTTGGCAAAGGATCCATCGAAGGGGTGGCTGGCTCTGAAGCAGCCAACAATGCTGTCACAGGCGGCTCGCTCATTCCCACCCTCACCCTGGGCATACCCGGGGAATCGGTGACAGCCGTCTTAATGGGCGGTCTGATCATCCAGGGTTTGCAGCCAGGTCCTGAACTGTTCACCACCTACGCCGGCATGACCTACACGTTTTTTGCCGGCTTTGTCCTGATCCAATTCTGCATGCTTGCTGTTGGTCTTTTCGGGGCACGGGGTTTTGCCCAGATCGGCCGGCTTTCAGATGCGATCCTCATCCCATCGATCTTCATCTTGTGCGTGGTTGGTTCCTATGCCATCCACAACAATTTGGAAGAAGTCGTGATCATGCTTCTGTTTGGCCTGCTTGGCTGGCTTGCCCATAAATTTGATTTGAATACCGCAGCGATTGTTTTGGGGCTTATCCTAGGTCCCATCGGAGAAAAAGGCCTGAGGCGATCCTTGCTCTTAAACGACGGCGACCCCTCCATCCTTTTCTCGACGCCTTTATGCTGGATGCTCATTGGTCTGTGCATTTTTGGCTTGCTTTCCCCGCTTCTTATGAATCGAATGGAGCGCAGAATGCGGGAAGTCAATACGACAACCGACGAAGCACCTGCCAAAAACGCGTAAAAAACCTTGCGCTACCCGGTGGCTCTGTAAACTGGTATCGGGAGCAGGATTCGCATTATCGCATCAACAGAGGCGACGGGTTTACCCCGTCGCCTCTTCGTGTTGCGTCCGTACGCTACGATGTACCACAGAAATTGTTCAAGAAAAGCCCAAGTAGGCTCAAAAATCTGTGCAAGGTGTGGAAATTGGCAGAATCGAAGGCGTATTCAATGTTGGAGCACCTTTTACCCATACAAAGAGGGGCGACGGATGCACTCCGTCGCCCCTGTCCCCGCTAGACAGCCTTCATAAAGGCGTTCTGTATCTGCACGTTTATATCCTCAAAGTTTTGCTTAAACTCCTTAAACTCTTGCTCGGCAGCATTTTTCATTTCCCCCAGTTTATTCACCATCTCGTCGAGCACATTGGCAAAGGGCTCCAGTTTCTTCCCCCCACCCTTAACCATCGCTTTAACCACGTCGGCTTTCCATTTTATAGTGTTGATCTGTGCATTCCGCTCTTGCTTTTGTGACTCGATTTTCGCTGCCTGTGCCTGCTCTTCCAGTACTTTGTTCGCTTCTTTCTCTTTCTCGGCTTTGGCTTTGGCCTCTTCCTTTTTCAGCTCCTCGACTTTTTCTTTAGCCTTATCCGTCAGTACTTTATTCGCCTCTGTGGTCATTGAGGTCATCATGTCCTTGCCGGCAATAGCATTCTGGTAGGCTTGCAAGAGTTTCATATTTTCATCGTGGTCTTTCTGCAGCTTGTTCGCTTCCTCAGTGGTCTTCGCCTTCTTCATATCCTCGAGCAGAACGGCATTGGCCACGACACTTGTGCCTTTGAGAACGGGATCGGCGATTTGTTTCATATGCTTACCCGATTCAGAAAGTCCTTCGTCGACGCCTTTTATCGCTTCCTCCACTGCCGTCCCTTCCCCGGCGGCATTCATAATTGTGCGTGCGCCGCCAAGAGCCGCTCCTCCGCAGATGGCGATGGCTCCAACCAGCATTGGGCCACCCAGAGGTATTAAGCCAAAGGCGCAAGCCGCAATCCCCGCAACACCAAGGAGAATCGCACAAGCGCCACCGATAATCTTCCCTACCTTCCCCCAGTTCCGTTTAGGCTTGGCTGCCTTGGTAGCTTCTTCATCGATCTTCGGCTTTTCTTCCACATATTTACTAGTCAGTTCTTTGGCGTAGGATTGGGACGATTCGCGCAATGCTTTC
This sequence comes from Desulfovibrio sp., assembly GCA_017450275.1. Taxonomy (GTDB): domain Bacteria; phylum Desulfobacterota; class Desulfovibrionia; order Desulfovibrionales; family Desulfovibrionaceae; genus Desulfovibrio. The sequence goes on from JAFSVD010000068.1 coordinate 11,408, forward strand.
GACTCGGATACAAATTTCTCACTATCGTCGACACTACCGCTGTATTTAAGATAGGCTGCCACATTCTCTTTGGCTTGTGTAATGTCATTATTGAATTTCGTCTCAAGATCACTACGCTTCTGCTTAAGCTTGTCGATTTGATTCTGAAATGTCTCCCTAACTCCATCATTTCCTTTGTATCTCGACTTTTCTTTTTCAAGCGCCTTTATTTCCTTGTCCATGACCTTAAGCTGTTGTTTTTTCACAACCTCAACAGCCTCAGGGCTACGCATGTAGACTTCTAGCTTATCACTGTCAATTTCTTTGGGGGCGGTAAAGGTTTTGTAGCCAAGGTCTTTCAACTTCTGCATTTTTTGATCTTCTGCAGTAACCTTTTTATTCTCAGTGAACTTTTCGGCTTTTTCTTTTTCTTTAATCGTTTCTATGTCATTTATGTGATCGCGGATCTTTTTGGAATCGGCTAATTCAGCCACAAGACTCTGCTCTAACTTCTTATCTCCACTGGCCAAGACATAGTTGATGTAGGCATTTTTGTTTGCCTCAGCTGTTTTTATGGCTTCTTTAAATTGGGTATTAATACTCTGCAGTTCCTTGTCTCGCAGCCCCTCCAGCTTGGTCTTTTGCATTTTCCAGTCCATTGGGACTAAGTCGGGATTTTCCTTTTGTTTCCCTGTGAGTTGGTCAAAATGGTAATCAAGCAGAGCCTTATACTTCCCCTCTATCTCTCCCTTCAGGGCAAGCTGCTGCTCCTTCAGCATCTCTGGGCTTCTGGCTAATCGTTCTGTATCCTTTTCACCACTGAAAGTATCAAGAACTTCTTTGGATAAAGACTTGGGGTTATACTTTATTTTACCATCATTATTAATAAGTATATTTTGCTGTATATTAATATTCTTATTGAATGTTCCTGCTCTATGAAGTTGATTTTGCTGCACATTATTATTATTTTTAAATGTTGGTGCTTTATGAAGTTGATTTTGCTGCACTTCATTCTTCGGTGCATTGTTATCCTGCACTTCATTCTTCGGTGCATTGTTATCCTGCACTTCATTCTTTTGTGGATTGTTATTCTGCACTTCGTTATTCGGTGCATTGTTATTATTATTCTCTACATTATTCTGCTTATTGTTAGGCTGATTATTATTAATAGGCTCTTCGACATTTTGACCTAATACCTGGTAATCAATTACGTTCGAACTTATTTGAAGTTGGGACATGGCTATTCTCCTTCATCGTCCAGTGTGCTAAGGATTGTCATAGAGCGATCAAAAAACTCCTTCTGCCTCGCGTCATCTTGATTGCCAAACCCAAGGCATTTCTGGAAGGCCAGCTTGGCCTTTTCTTTGTCGCCTTTGCGAAGATGGCAGATGCCCATACGGTAGACGGGCTCGGCATCCTCCATTTCTGAATGGATTACCGCCATGGTATAGGCGTTGATGGCATCGTCGTAGTTGCCCAATTCCATATTGCAAGCACCCAAGCCCATCCAGTTGGCTGGAGCGTTGTCGGAAAGCAGGCAGAGCATACCAAATTGATTCTTGGCATCTTCCAGTTTGCCCGATTCATAGAATTGTCGTGCCAGGGTGTAGCGGTTCTGCAATTCAGTTTCATCGATACCCAGCACAGAGTACATGGGCGTTCCATTCTCCATGGCTTCATCAAAGGCTTTCACCAGCTCCGGATCAAGATCAAGCTGTGTTGCAAGATCCTTCAGGACTTCTTGATACTCTTTTTCTTCCGTCGTCGTATTCTGGGGGCTTTGTGTTTCTTCTGTCATATACACTCCGAACAATTTATGATTTTGAGATACCTTGAGCCATGAAAACAGTTCCCCGTGGGCTCCTTCCATCATTTTCGAGGAGCAATAAAGCAATGCTGGGTGACGAGAAGGGGCGGATGGGAAGTATTGGAGCGGCTCAAGTACACAATATGGCCTATCACAACTTTATAAAACGGAAAAGAAAATCATTTTCAAATATAAAGCAGTCAATCACCCCGGCTCCCTTGTGGAGCGGAACTTGGAGTTCATCCACGAAGACCTCGTACGTAGCATGCTCCTTCGCTGTAGTCCCTAGGAGCGCATACACACGTGATCAATCGCCGGGATAGTGACAAAGCTCGTTTTTGCGTCCCGGCGGAAATGACTTTTCCCCCTTACGCTTCCCCAATCAGGGGTGCGCGGCTTCAAACGAATTGCTCTTTGGGAATGTGCTGGAAGGACGCTTTTGTGCTATGCACGTTTTTTCCGTGGACTATCACAGAAAAAGAAAAGCAAATTTATTTTCAAAAAGAGAACAAAGAGGCTGACTACGCTGTGCTCTCTTTTTCGAAGGCTGGTCAATCGAAAGCAATTTGAGCCATTTCTGGAGCAGAACCTGGCGTATCCTTTCTGCGTGGCTCTCCCATGTCGTCTTTTGTACGCGATCTCCTGTCACGAACGGGAACGCAGATGAAGCGTTGAAGAGCGAAGGAAAAAACTCTATTTTATCAAGGCTGCGGTTGACGTGAGGCTCTCTCCCAGCCTTTTCAACTTGACAGGCACGAACGATGCTTGACCGTGTGGCGGTTGCTGGCCGGATCGAAGCGCCACCCTTTTCAAAACTCTTGCTGGAAAAAGTATACTGAAAAAGAAAATCATTTTCAAGTATTTTTTCTGCTTCTCTACGGAACGCTGCAAAAGGGCGGAGAAAAGTCCTTGCAGCGATGGATTGTAGGCAAAAAAAGCAGAGACCTTTGCCGAAGCCTCAAAAATAGTGGGGGCTCAACACTGAGGGATTGCTTGAAAGTGGCAAAACAGCTCTCTTGGTGGAAGAAGTATATCGAAAAAGAAAATCATTTTCAAGTATTTTTTTTGCTTGTCATACGGAGCGCTGCGAAAAGGCCTTGCAGCGATGGATGGTAGGCAAAAAAAGCAGAGACCTTTGCCAAAACCTTAAAAATAGTGGGGCTCAACACTGAGGGATGAGCTTGTCTAACCATGATATCGGGGCATTGTTCGTTGATTCGTGCGTATGCGCCATAGCTGTGTGGTTTTTTGGGGTGATTGCGTATATGGTGGGGGCGTTGGCGTATTTTTTATCAAGGAGCGTGTGATGGACAAGACAAAGACAGAGCCGAGAATACTCGTATGTGGCCTTGAGGGTGCAGGCAAACGGATGTGTATCACAGCCCTTGTTGACGCAACGATGGACGCTGTGGCCAAAATCGAAACAGAAGCAAAGCCAGAATCCGAAACACCGAAGGTCTTTGTGGATATTGTTGATATCCCAAGCACCATACCACCACAAGGTTTTGCAACAGCTATGCGGGAGCAGCTACGGGCAGCCGATCTTGTGCTGTGGGTCATAGGATACCCCAAGGCTCTCAATGAGGCAGAATTGGCATGGATGAAGGCGTATCAAAACGCTATGCCGACCCTGCCATTGCTGGTGGTTGGCATGGGGGAAGGGCGGGCAGCTCAATGGAATGCAGCCACCTTTTCAACCACCCAGCCCAAGACCGAGGAAGAGCAATCCGTGAGCGACTGGAGAGAGCGTCTGCGCACAGACCTTGCCATCTATTCGCCAGCGGATATCGTGTTGTGCGCCATTGACCGCGCATCGGATCCCATGCAGCGCAACGATACCTTGGTGGCTCTTTCGACACGGATTGAAGGGCTCTTGCCCAAGGAATGCCGTTTTGCCTGGATAACGCGTGAAAAAGCAGTGCAGGACAGAGGCGAAAAGGCCGATAAAATGATTGTTGCTGCCTCAACGGCTGCCGGCGCTATAGGACTCATTCCGCTGCCAATTGCTGATATGCCCTTTATTATTACAACCCAGGTGGCGCTTATCCTTGGACTCTGCTCGCTCTATGGAAAAACATTTACACGGCATGCTGCAAAATCCCTTGTCCTGACGTGTTTATCCGCACTGGCAGGCCCTATAGCCTTCCAAAACATTATGAAAGTGGTGCCTGGTTTAGGCTCTGTTGTCGGCGGAGGCGTAGCCTTTGCGTGCACGTATGCGGTTGGGAAGGCGACAAAGATTTTTCTGGAACAAGAAAAAGCTCTTGATTTTTCCAATTTTACAAAGTATGTTAAAAATATTTTTAAGGAATATATTCGTTCTAAAAAATTAAAAGATAAAGAGATAGATGAAGACAAGAATTAGCTATTCCAATGAACATACTTGCCATTGCATCACATCGGCAATATATTTGGTGGATAAAAATTATGCAGTCTGACAATCAATTTTGGCCATACAAATCGGAGTCAGCTCTCTCGATGTTTGCAGCTGAATTTGATGCATACAGCGGTTGCGAGGAAATGGGATGTTGACGATTGTCCTTTTGCACAAAGGTGCCCGTTTCCCGATGAAGTGTATACAGACTGCGGGAGGAAACAATGCGTATTTATCAGGCAGGCCCTCTCTTTACGGAGGCTGAAATAAGCTGGCATAAACAGTTTACCAAGGAACTTGAACGGCATGGCTACGATGTTATGTGGCCTGGAGCCTTCTTTTCAGCAGAGGACATTGTCTCTCTCGGAAAGGATGCCGCAAAAACGATTATGGAAACAGACCGGGATGCTATCGATCGGGCTGATGTTGTTGTGGCGCTTCTTGACGGAGCCATGGTGGATGACGGAACAGCTTGGGAGATTGGCTATGCCTATGCCAAAGGCAAGGTGATTGTGGGCTTGCGCACCGATTGCAGGCAGGGTGGTGATACCCCCCTCTCCAGGGTGAACGCCATGATTGAAGCCAGTGTCACTCTTGTTGCTTCTCGGGAAGAGGTCTTGGCTTTGCTGGAAGAGCACGCCAAAACCTTTGGTATACTGGTTTGACCAGTACAAAAGCCTGTCTGTGAGCGTTTTTGTAGATCTCCGCAGATGTTGTTCTTTTCGATGAACAAATTTTACGATAGCATCTCCTCACAAAAGCATCTTAGTCATAATCGGGTAGGAGGGGTTGCCCCCTCCTCCCACACCACCGGACGTGCGGTTCTCGCATCACGGCGGTTCTTGAATGCTTTAGATGTTTCCTTAGTAGCCGAGAACTATCCAGGCTTTAGATTTGGCTATGCCTGTGATG
>JAFSVD010000010.1 GCA_017450275.1 Desulfovibrio sp.
CAGAACCAGCCTCACACGACCACCTTGATTTCTATTCAATTCACCCATGGCACTCACCGGGCAATCTGCCGGTCTTTGCACGTATCATTCGTTCCTTTCCCCGTGACACAATCTCGTTTGAGGGATGAGGCAAAGTGGGTAATCCACCAAAGATAAAGATCAACATTCATGGCATGCCTGCTCGTGAGAGAGAATATTCCTCACGCGATCGCGATATTTCACTTGAAGGAGTCAGACTGCTTGATGGTAATGATTCAAAATGACACAAAAGTGGCACAGGGGATGTTTTAGAGAGGGGGAAGGCCGCCCCGCCCCGACGTGGATGGATATACCTCGAGAGCAGTAATACCTCGATACGATAGAGAAGAGTCTGTTTGAAGAACAGTTTTTGCGCTTTCTTGTGTTATGTGATGTCAATTTTGCAGAGAGAAATTTTTAGAAATCAGTGTGATAGTGTAGAGAAGGTATTTTTTGTATGTATCTATAAATTTTTGTTGTTATTTTGCATATAAAAATTTTCTTTATAGAAAAAAGAGGATGCATCCAAAACAGGACAGCGGGATGGCGGAAGGGGGTGTGCTGAACATGGGGCATCCAAACGAGCGCAGTATATGCAAATCATGGAAAAATCACAAATCGGGCAGGCTGGATGTGTTGGGGCTCGCTCCGCGTTTTGTGGCGGAAATTGGGCATGCTTGACGTCTTTGTGGGTTTTTCCTATCTTTTTATAGCCTAGGTTCCGTAATGCACTGTTTGGAATTGCCGTTTGCGACCTCTGCATGCGAAATGAACCCGGGATCAACTGAGAAAGAAGTGGAAGCTACTGTTGGGCTAACAGTATGCGCGTTGTTGGTTTCATACGAAGGGAGATCAAGCATGCAAGTTCCATTGGATATGCAGCGAACCTTTGCCGTGGTCGGAACAGGTGGATGTGGAAAAACGTCGCTGGTTGAAATGTTGCTCTTTGACAGCGGCGCCATTTCCCGTTTGGGTGCCATTGAAGCCGGAACCACAACCATGGATTATGAGCCCGAGGAGATTCGCCGAAGAGGTTCCATCCAGCCGGCTGTTGCAACCTGGTTGTGGAAGAAGGAACGCCATTTTGCCTTGGATATTCCGGGGGATGGGAACTTCACAGGAGATCTTGATCTTCTTTTGAAGGGCGTTGACGGGGTCATTTTTGTTATCGATGCTGTTGACGGGGTGAGACCCCTGACCAAGAAATTCTGGCATTCTGTACAGGAAGCCAAGCTGCCATCGCTCATCGTCATCAACAAAATGGATCGCGACCGGGCGGATTTCCATCAGGCCTTTGACAGCCTGGCTCCGCTTGGGATCAAGACCGTGGCCATGCAGCTGCCTATTGTCGAGGGCGGATTCACGGGCTATGTCGATATTTTGCAGCACAAAGCCTATGCCTTTGGCAGCGATGCCAAGGTTTCTGAAAGCCAGATCCCGGCCAGTCTGGAAGACGATGTTGCCTTGCTCCACGATGTCACGATCGAAAACATTGCTGAGAGTTCCGAAGAACTCATGGAAAAATACCTCGATGAGGGGAGTCTCTCCGAAGACGAACTCAACGTGGGGCTGCGGCAGGGTGTTGCCAACGGTGAATTAACCCCTGTCTTGATTAGTTCCGCTTTGGAGAACAAGGGCGGTGTGGCTATTTTAGACGCCATTGCCAATCTTTTGCCTTCCCCCATCCAACGTCCGGATTTTGTGGGCACAGACGGCCAGACTCGCAAATCTTCGCCCGATGAACCCCTTTCCTGTTTTGTGGTCAAGACCCTGACCGATCCTTTCTCTGGTCAGCTTTCCCTGCTTCGGGTTTTGTCTGGCTCCTTGACAGGAGATACGACGCTCAAGAACATGCGCACCGGCGAAACAGAGCGTTTGGGCAGCCTTTTGTATTTGAAGGGCAAAGAACAGATTGCCTGTAAGGAAGAAGTTGGGCCTGGCGCTTTGGTGGCTGTTGCCAAGCTGAAGAACACCAAGACCGGGGACACCTTGTGTGATGAAAAAGCGCCCTTTGCCTTGGCAGTGCCCGATCTGCCGCCGCAGCTGATCACCTACGCTTTGGCACCGAAGGAAAAGGGCGAGGAAGACAAAGTCTATTCAGCTATGCAGCGTCTTTTGGACGAAGACGTTACGTTGAAATTGGGGCGCGATGAAGAGAGTGCCGATATTTTGCTCTCCGGTATGGGGCAGCTCCATATTGAAATGGCTGTGGAAAAAGCCAAGCGCCGGTATAAGATCGATATCGTCTTAAAGACCCCCAAGGTGCCGTATCGGGAAACCGTGCGCGGCAAATGTCAGGTGCAAGGGAGACACAAGAAGCAATCAGGCGGACGCGGCCAGTTTGGCGATTGCTGGATTGAGCTGGAGGGCATGCCCAGAGGCTCTGGCTACAGCTTTGAAGACGCCATTGTTGGTGGCGCCATTCCCAAGCAGTATATTCCTGCCATCGACAAGGGCATCCAAGAAGCAGCCGCCCGTGGCTTTTTGGCTGGCTGCCCTGTGGTCGATTTCCGCGTCAAGCTCTATGACGGCAGCTACCATACCGTGGACTCCTCGGAAATGGCCTTTAAGGTGGCTGGCTCCATTGCCTTCAAGAAAGCCCTTGAGTCCTTGAAAGTCGTCTTGCTTGAACCCATTGTCCTTTTGACGGTTTCTATTCCCGATGAATGCATGGGGGATGTGATCGGGGATCTTTCCTCTCGCCGGGGCAAGGTTTTGGGTTCTGATTCGCGTTCAGGGGTGACTGAAATCAAAGCCCATGTGCCCATGAGCGAAGTCTTGCGGTATGCGCCGGATTTGCGTTCCATCACAGGCGGTCAGGGCTTTTTCACCATGGAATTCGACCATTACGAAGAAGCGCCGCAACCTGTGGCTGATGCGGTCATCAAAGCCCATGCGGAAAAGACAGAGTAGTGCATACGCATTTTCCAAACAAAAAGGCGGTTGGAGGCAACCGCCTTTTTGTTTGGGATCAAAGTAAAAGCTTATCTGCTCTGTGGGCTCACAGCATTGACGATATTGGTGGGCTTGCCTGCAAACCAGTTGGCGATGTTAGTGGCCATGAGATCAATGATATTTTGTCGGGCATGGCTTGTTGCCCAGGCCATGTGGGGCGTAATAATGGTGTTTTTTGCTCGGAGAAGGGGATTGTCTTGCGTTGGTGGTTCGTGGGCAAGCACATCGCAGGCAAGGCCACCGATATGCCCTCTCTCCAGGGCTTTGGCGCAGGCTTCTTCGTCGAGCAGGGCGCCCCGTGCTGTATTGACGATAAAGACGCCAGGCTTCATGGTCGATATGGTGTGTTCGTTGATGATGGCGCGGGTTTGGTCGGTTAAGGGGCAATGGAGGGATATGACATCAGAGCGTGCAAAGAGTTCTTCGGCTGAAACATAGGCAAAGGGCGTATAGGATGGGGGATTTGCCTGGCTGCGGTTGCAGGCCAAAACACGCATGCCAAAGGCATTGGCAAGCTGGCCAACACATCGGCCGATGGCACCAAAGCCCAAAATCCCTATGGTAAGATCAGTCAGGCAACGGAGCGGTTTTTCCCAATAGCACCAAGTATCGCGCCATTTGCCGGCTTGAACTGAGGCATTGTGCAAGCCGCAGTTGTTGCACAGTTCCAGAAGCAGGGCAAAAGCGTGTTGGGCGACATCGCGAATGCCATAGGCAACCACATTGCAGACCGGAACGTTGATTGTTTGAAACGCTGCCACATCGACATTATCATAGCCTGTGGCAAGAAGGCCTATGAGGCGGACACGAGAAAGTGCAGGGAAGTGGGGTGTACCAAGGCGCACCTTATTGACCAAGACAACATCGGCTCCCTGAACCCGTTCGGCAATGTCGTTTTGCGTTGTATCGGGATACACAACAAGTTCCCCAAGGGCTTGGAGAGGTTCCCAGGAAATGTCCCCGGGATTGAGCACCTGACCATCCAGGACAACGATTTTCATAGTGAACTCCGAATGAAGAGTGATGGATTGGAGGCTATCCACGACATATTAATTTTTAAGTAGTTCATACATGAATTGTTTCAAAAAGAGCTCTTTTATAGAGGTTGTGGAGTATTTTTATTGATAGGTATATTACAGAGATGTGTATGGTTTATTCGATGCTATTGATTTCTGTATAGCATCATAGTACTGCAATATGGTATTTTTTGTCTTGTATGTGCCGTATGCAGCAATGTCCTTTTTCCTTTTTATGGGAAAGGTATCCATACTATACTGCATGGCATCGCGTGGTGTGGGGCAAAACTGTGTCAAGGTGGAAAATTCTTTGTCGGTCTCCTGATCAGCCTTTTTCCAACTTCCATCGGGGAGCGACGGCAGATACAGGTGGAAAAAAAGGGCATCCAGTTCCGCCTGAAGCTGGAAGCGGCGCTCTTCATCCCAGGGAAAGGGGGCACCATCAAAGCCAAGATCCTTGGCAAAGCCTTGCATATCCCATGTGGTGTAGACAAGCTCCAAAATCCGTGGTTTCAAAAAATCAGCCAGGGTGGGAGCATTGATATACGGAAGAGGGTGTTCGAAGATTTCTGGGGGGAGAATGGGGAGTTGTTGGAGAATAAAGAAATTTACGTGAACGCCACCAACTTTAAATCGAGTAAAGAAATCACAGACATAACTACTCATAATAGATGGAAGTATCCATGAATTTTTAGCGTTTTGTATTGAAATTGGAATGTTATTCCCTATTGCAGACCTTGGAAGTATTGCTCCAATCAGTGTCCTCTCGTTTGTCGAATTGGTAATATCCCGCCATCCCATCACCCACTTTTTCTCCCACCCCATTTGCTGAAGAGCCTTTTCCACCTCACCCTCATGCACCCAGTACCTGGGCATGCCACAAAAATGGGGATCCGAAAGCTCAAATTTCTCCAAAGCCCTTGTTTTCCGTTCCCCCTTCTCGTTGCCTTTCTCTTCGTACGTTGCCCAGCGGTGGTTGTAGTGATGAATCATCTTGGCTTCGTAGAGGGGGAGCCATTCTCCGGCTAGAACTGTGTATTCGTCAACAAGCCCCTTGCCCATAGAAACAGTCGCTTCCTCTGGCACACGAATACGATTGCCTGTCATTATCCCTTTGGCCTCGAGTAATTGCTCCTTTGTCCGGAAAAGATGGGCGTCGTTGGTCATGTCAAACATCCGAAAGAATCGCACACCCCAGGGATTTTCTTCTCTATGATCCTCTGTTGCCTCGCGAACAAGCACAGGAACACGCCGATAGACGGCTTTGGTCAATTCCGCATCCATGCGGGAACGAAAGAGGGGACAGGTGTTGGTGTTGGGATTGATGGTTGCGATATCGTGTTCGGAGAGAGAAAAGCGTCGAACGGGATCAGTCAGGTCTTCTGTGGAATGGGCAAAGAACATAAAGTCCGCTTCTTGGGCTAAAGCTCTGTGGCCACTGCCCATGGTGACCAAGGCGAATTTGTAGCTACTATGGACTCCCGGGAAAATGCCCTTGTTTTCAAAATCAAAGAAGCTGATCAGGCTCTTGGTTCGAATGAGCTCCTGGAAAAAGAATTTGCTGGTGTCGTCACTCGCTATGCCACTCGGCAGAATGCAGCCCACACGACCCGTTTTGTTCACCAGATGACGCATGGTTTCGGCAAAGACAGCATACAGATTGATATCGCCCCGTCCGCAGAGGGGATAGCGTTTGCTGTTGCGGATAAAGTGGCTGGCACCAGCTGCTTTGGCACAGGCTGTGGTAAATTCCTTATAGAGCAGGGGATCCTCTTTTTTCAGGGTATTGATCATCCTGGTGCGGACACTGGCATTGGGCGCCTTGGCAATGGCGTCGTCTTTGCCGGCAAACCACTCTTTTTCCTGAATCTTGATCCGTTCCCAGGGGGGATTGCCCAAGACAACGTCAAAACCAGGGGACTTTTTGAAAAAGACCTCGGGGAAGGCCAGTTCCCAATGGAGAAATTGATAGGCTTTGGCTGTATCG
>JAFSVD010000069.1 GCA_017450275.1 Desulfovibrio sp.
AATATTAGACACCCAAGATACATCTAATGTAGCTTCCGGTACACAGGTCGATCAAGAAATTGTGATGTCGCAAGAAGAATCAGACAAGCAGATTCTGCAACTTATTATAGATAATGAAAATGATACAGGAGGTATCCAAACAAATCCCTCTGCAAAAAGGGGTATACTAAAAGGGACAAAAAGAGGTAAATTCAACAAGGACGGTTCTCTACGCAAGAAACCAGGTCCTAAGCCACGGGCAGAAAACGGGAGTGAAGCTGCCCCTGAAGGGAATTCTACGCCTCAAGGAGCCTCTACGACCGAGACAGGGGGGATACTGCCCAATAATTGGTGTCTAGAATTTTTATAGGTTGTATCTACTGATAATCTATAAAAATTTTAGAAAATATCTGTTGCATGACATAACAATGTCTTGTGAAAAAGTTTATTTCGTTTACTATAATGTATTATATATCAAGCTATAGCAATATTTTTAACGATGAACGATTAGTTCATGATATACTCTATACTGCACTGCCCCAGGTCAATGCTTTTCAGAAAATCAAGGAACGAGCGGCTGATCTGGAAATACTAACCCACACAACCCATATGGTCATCGAATTCAAACGAACCTCTTCTACACGGGATACCAAAGCATCCCTTGTGGAGGCAATTGAACAAATTCGCAGCAAACGATACGGCATTGGCTCATTCCAAAGCCATGCCCTCTATCGGGTGGCTATGGTCATAGCAAGCGAAGAGAAAGCCCTTCTTCCTGCTTTTTGTCAGGAAGTTGCGTGAGAAAAAAACGCTTACGTCTGCTAAAGCCTTCCCGCTCCGCAAAATCGCAAAGGAACTTCGCTTTCTTGCGCGAGGGGATGAGCAGCCCTGCGATGATCGATTGCAAAGGTCTCGATTTCGTGACAGTCTATGGGGGACGCGAAATCCTGCCCTTTATCGGCCGTTGCATACGACGACAGTCTGGTATTTGAAAAGGAAATTCTATGGAGAACAATCAAGCATATGATAGCAATAGGCTTTCCTTAGGAATGGTCGATCTTTCTAATATTCGAAAAAGCAATATGATTTATGTTGATAAAACAAAATTACTATATGATATAGCAAGTCAAAGAACGCCTCTGTTTTTGTCACGTCCTAGACGTTTTGGGAAAACGCTTCTAATAAATACACTACATAGTCTTTTTGAAAAAGGCTTAGAAGATTTTCATTGTCTTGATATTGAAAAATTATGGAATGATACTACTTATAAAGTTGTTCATATTGATTTTTCAATATTAGCAGATGATAATCCAGAAGAATTTAAGAGGGATCTTGTAGAAATTCTTGTTCAACAATTTAAAGTTGGTGATACAGTCTCTAAATTTGATGCTTTAGGTATTAGAAATCCTAATATTGTACTCAGTGAAATTGCTCTTAATTTAAAAGCTAATAGTACAGTTCTCTTAGTTGATGAATATGATGCACCACTAACTCACCATATCCATAAGCAAAACGAGCTTAATGATATAATGAGGATATTAAATAATTTTTATTCAACAGTTAAGCAATTTACTGATAAATTTAGATTTATATTTATTACTGGAATAACGAGAACAAGCCATATTTCTATTTTTTCATCTTTCAACAACCTTAAAGATATAAGTCTCAGAGAAGAGTTTAATTCACTTCTTGGTTTTACCCAGGATGACTTAGTTCGATACTTTGATCAGTATATACAAAATGCCTCAATCATATTAAAAATTACTAAGGATGATGTCTATAGAAGAGTAAAACAATATTACGATGGTTTTCAATTTTCTCTTGAGTCAGAACAAACGCTGTATAACCCTTGGTCAATACTCAATTTTTTTGATAGTCCCCAACTAGGCTTTACTAATTACTGGTTCCAATCTGGTGGCTCACCTTCAATTATTATGCAATACTTAAAAATAACAGACTCTTTTAATCTTATTAATTATAAAGATAGTAAAATATATAAAACAAGACAAGAACTCTCTTCTAGGTATGAAATTACTACTATTCCACCAGATATTCTTTTGCTTCAAGCAGGCTATTTTACAATTCGGAGAGAAACTAGCCAAACAGCACGTTTAGTTTTACCTAATACAGAAGTAGAAGATAGCATGTTAGATCTTTATCTAGCAGCTAATAATATTAGAATTAGCAATGAAGCTCAGAAAAAAATCGATGAACTCAGCATGAACATAGATCAAAGAAATCTTCAAGAAATAATTAGTATATTTAATGCTATTTTAAATGATTGTGTATCAATTTTAAGCAATATATTTCAGGATGAGCGCTCAATCCGTGACATCATCTACGCAGCCCTTCCCCAGGAACTCTATCTGCAAAAAATTAAGGAACGAGAAACAACTCAAGGCTTTTCTGACCTTGAGCTTTTAACACAAAAGACCCATATGGTCATTGAATTCAAACGTACAAGACCTGACCGCAATGCAAAAACTTCCTTACAAGAAGCAATAGAGCAGCTACAAAACAAACAGTATGGAATCGGCGCATTTCATCATCTCAAATTATATCGTGTAGCCATGGTTCTGTCGACAGATAGCAAATCTATTCTCCCTGAATATTGCAGAGAAGTGTAAAAAAACACATTATCCTTCTCTTACCATCCTTTCCAGCCTATGGTGTTCTCATGGATAGTCTTCCCCTTCTTCACGACCTTGCCCTGAGCATGCACGAGGTTGGCGATATTTCCGCAACCCTCACAACAGCCCTCAATTTGATGGCTGCGCATCTGCCTATCAAACGGGGCTCCATTGTCCTTATCTCGCCGCATACCAATGAAATACGCATCGAATCGTCCATTGGGCTGAACAAAGACGAGGAAGAGCGGGGAAGGTATGTCAAAGGCGAAGGCATCACAGGAAGGGTTATTGAAAGCGGCAAACCCATAATCGTGTCCAATATCTCTCAGGATCCCTTCTTCCTCAACAAAACCAAATCCCGCGATCTTTCCGACGAATCCTTAGCCTTTCTGTGCGTTCCCATCATCGTGCAACAGGACATTGTCGGAGCCCTGTCTGTGGATTATCCGAGCACAGACACCCATTCCCTGCAGAATATCGTGCAATTATTAGAAATCATAGCAAGCCTCTTAGGCCATGCTGCTATGGAAACCCAGTTGCGCATGGCGTCCAGGGATCAAACCACCAATCCTCCTGGTTTTATCGGGCATTCGAGCGCCATGCGCCATGTCTACCAGCTGATCCACCAGGTCGCCCAGTCTCAGGCCACGGTTCTTCTCTTTGGGGAATCGGGCACAGGCAAAGAGGTTTGCGCCCGTGCCATCCACGCAATAAGTCCCCGTGCCAATGCCCCCTTTATTTCCTTAAACTGCGCAGCCATTCCCGAAAGCCTAATTGAAAGCGAACTCTTCGGCCACGAACGGGGCGCCTTTACCAATGCCCACACCATGCGCAAAGGACGCTTTGAGCTGGCCAACCACGGCACCCTGTTTCTCGACGAAATCGGCGAACTCTCTCTGCTCACCCAGGCAAAGCTTTTGCGCGTCCTCCAAAACAGCACCTTCGAACGCATCGGCGGCATGGAAACCCATCGTGTTGATGTGCGCATTGTCTGTGCCACCAACCGGGATCTCCCTGCCATGGTTGAAGAAGGCAGCTTCCGCCAGGATCTCTTCTACCGCATCCACGTCTTTCCCATCACCCTCCCTCCGCTGCGTGAGCGACCCGATGACATCTTAGAACTGTGTCACCACTTCATGCACAAATTTGCCAGGGAAAACCACCATCAGCCCTTTCGCCTCTCAAGCGAAGCCATGGATCTCTTGCAGCACTATGCTTGGCCAGGCAATGTACGCGAGCTGGAAAACGTGCTGCTCAGATCCATTCTCCTGGCAGGCCACGAAACCACCATCTATCCCCACCACCTCCCCCAAAGCCTGCGCAAAGAACCAGAGGAGTGCGCTTCCCCCCTTCCTCTCTCCGTTCAGGTCGAAAACCTCGAAAAAACCGCCATCATCAATGCCTTGCGCAAACAGCAGGGCAGACTCTGTCATGCTGCCACCATGCTCGGTCTCACCGAACGGGTCTTGCGGTTTAAGATGCAGAAATACGGCCTGAGCTACAAAACCTTTCGGCAAAACCGATAATCCCCCTCCTTTCTGCCCTTTTTGTCACTTTTCCTCCCCGTTTTCCCGCCCTTTTTCTCTTTCTGCCATTTTTGTCGGAAATTTCCCTCCTTTCCACCCCAAAAACGACATCTTTGTCGTTTTTGGGGATCTCTTTCTCGCAACATCCAGCAACGGTGCGGCCTTTGTCTTCGGCATACGCTTTGCTTTCTGCGATTGGGACGAAAAAAGCCGCATTGATGCGTCTTTTTCGTAGCCAATTGGCAAAAACCATACCCTGCATCCATTCTTTGACATCATTTCAGAGACATCGATAGGCAATCTGTACGCATAGAGAGTACAATAAAGCGTTTTTTTACATGAATGCCAATCCATGGACAAGGTGCCATTTCCAAGAATGTCCCAAAAGATACGCTATGCGGGCTGGAGACGGACGATCAGGGTGCAGCAAACCATTTTGAGGTGTTTCGTATGACATTGCGGAAAGAAGCTTTTTTGACCGCTTTTTCCCAACCGGCACAGTGCACAAGCAGCGAGGAATTCACAAAACCAGACGCTTTTTTTGGCGCGAACGTCTTTGGTTTAGAGGCCATGAGAAAGCGCCTGCCCTCCGCGATCTATGCTGAAATCGAACAGACCATCGAAGAGGGCAAGCGCTTAAATCCGGCTCTTGCCGACGTGATTGCCAATGCCATGAAGGATTGGGCTCTTGAACACGGTGCCACCCACTATACGCACTGGTTTCAACCCATGACCGGCCAAACAGCGGAAAAACACGATGCCTTTCTTTCGCCCTACCAAA
Source organism: Desulfovibrio sp. (assembly GCA_017450275.1). Lineage (GTDB taxonomy): Bacteria > Desulfobacterota > Desulfovibrionia > Desulfovibrionales > Desulfovibrionaceae > Desulfovibrio. The sequence continues at coordinate 4,917 of JAFSVD010000069.1, forward strand.
AGGGGCATGGCATCAATGAATTTTCCGGAAAAATGCTCATCACCGGCGAGCCTGATGCCTCCTCGTTTCCCTCTGGCGGTATCCGCTCGACCTTTGAGGCACGCGGCTACACAGCCTGGGATCCGTCGGTGCCGGCATTTATCATCCAGGAACCCATGGGCAGCACCCTCCATATCCCGACCTTCTTCTATTCCTATTCCGGCGAAGCCCTTGATCGGAAAATTCCGCTCCAACGCTCCATCCAGGCGCTTTCAAGCCAAGCGCTGCGTATTCTCAAGCTCTTTGGCAATACAAAAGCCCAATACGTGCGCCCCATGGTTGGTCCTGAACAGGAATACTTCCTTGTCGACGCCCGCCTGGCTGCGCTGCGCCCGGATCTTATCCTGGCTGGCCGAACCCTGCTTGGCAAAGCAAGTCCCAAAGGCCAGGAGATGAATGACCACTACTTTGGCGCCATTCCTCCCCGTGTGCTCTCCTTTATGCAGGATCTGGAACACGAACTCCTGCTCCTGGGTATTCCCGCCAAGACCCGGCACAACGAAGTTGCCCCCGGGCAGTTCGAACTCGCTCCGGTCTTTGAGGACGCCAATTCCGCCTGTGACCACAACATGCTCACCATGAATATGATGCGCCTTGTTGCGGCTCGCCACGGCTTTGTCTGCCTCTTGCACGAAAAGCCCTTCCTCGGGGTCAACGGCAGTGGAAAGCACAACAACTGGTCTTTGTGCGATTCCACAGGCCAAAACCTGCTCAACCCTGGCAATACCCCCCAGGACAACGCGCAATTTCTGGTCTTTTTAGCGGCTGTTTTGCAGGCTGTGCACGAACACAGCTCCCTTTTGCGGCTTGGCACCATTGGTGCGGGCAACGACCACCGGCTTGGCAGCAACGAAGCGCCGCCTGCTATTCTGTCGGTCTATCTGGGGGAAGAGATCACCGATGTCATCATGCATATCATCGAGCCAAACAGTGCGCAGAGTAGCCACAAACAAGCCATGGAAATCGGGATCTCCACCCTGCCACCGCTTCCCAAAGACTCTTCAGACAGAAACAGAACAAGCCCCTTTGCCTTCACGGGCAACAAGTTCGAATTCCGCGCCGTGGGTTCTTCCCAGTCCATCGCCCCGGTCAATACAGCGCTCAATGCTGCTGTTGCCGATGCCCTGGATACAATTGCCTCTGCCCTTGAGGCGATGGTGGCCAAGGGCGCATCCATCCAAGAAGCGCTGCAGACCTTTTTGCCCCAGTGTTTCAAAGAGCATCTGCCCATCATCTTCAATGGCAATGGCTATACCCAGGAGTGGGTGCATGAGGCCAAAGAACGGGGACTGCCAAACGACAACACAAGCGTTGCGGCTCTCGGTCGCTTGACAGATCCTGCTGTCATGCAGGTTCTGACCAAATTCGGCATCTTCCAGGAACGCGAAATCCACGCTCGGATGGACATACTCTATGAAAACTACGCCAACACCATCGCCATCGAAGGTCGTATCCTTTTGGATATGCTGCAGACCCAGGTGATGCCCTGCGTGCGCAAAGCGCTGGGTGAGGCCGCGAGCAGCTGTCATGCCGTGCGCACTCTGCTTCCTGAGAGCGACAATAGCGCGGAAGAATCCTACTGCAGCACGCTCCAGCAAGAACTCAGCAGCCTGCATGCAAGCTGCGAGACGCTGAAGCAAGTCCTTGCCCAGACAGAGCAACAACAGACAGTGCGTGCCAAGGCAGACAATGCCCAGACACACATTCTTCCCGCCATGGCAGCGTGTCGACTGCACGCCGACGCCCTCGAAGGCCTCTTGGACGATAGCCTTTGGCCTTTGCCCCACTATGCGGAAATGCTCTGGGTGCATTAGACACATCGAAACACACGCTCTTTTGGAGGTTCTATGCACGCAGCCGACACGGGCTTTATGCTCTTGTGCGCGACCTATGTGATGTTGATGACACCCGCCTTAGCGCTTTTCTACGGCGGATTGAGCCGAGCCAAAAATGTCTTGGCCACAAGCATGTATTCCTACACAAGCCTTGGGGTGAGCACACTGCTTTGGGCAATCATTGGGTACACGCTGGCCTTTGGCCAGGATTGTGGCGGTCTCATCGGCAATTTGTCCTATCTATTCTTGGACGGAATAGAGCACGGCGCTGCTCCCATGGCAGAGAATCTGCCTCACACGGTTTTTGTGGCTTTCCAGTGCATGTTCTGCGTCCTCACCGTGGCCTTGATATCCGGCAGTTATGTGGGACGCATCCGTTTTTCTGCCATGCTGCTCTTTTCATGCCTGTGGGTTGTGTGCTGCTACTGTCCCATGGCGCATTGGGTCTGGGGAGGAGGATGGCTTGCCAAACTCGGCGCCATTGATTTTGCCGGCGGCGCTGTTGTCCATATGGCCTCTGCCGCAGCGGCTCTCGCCTGCGCTCACGCGTTAGGCCCCAGGAAGACAAGGAGTGCCATACAGCCCAGCAATCTCCCAGCCACCCTGCTTGGTGGCGGCCTGCTCTGGTTTGGCTGGTTTGGTTTCAACGCAGGGAGTGCCTTGGCCTCAGGCAGTTTGGCTGGCCATGCGCTGCTCACAACACACCTGGCAACAGCCGCAGGCATTGTTGGCTGGATGGTGATCGAATGGCGTTGCATCGGCAAGCCAACAAGCCTTGGCGTTATCTCAGGCGCCTTGGCCGGCCTTGTGGCCATCACCCCAGGAGCTGGGTATGTCAGCCTCGCATCGTCCCTCTGTATTGGTTTTGTCGGAGGCATGCTCTGCTACGGCGGCGTCTTGCTCAAGCAACGGCTCGGCTACGACGACGCCTTGGATGTGGTGGGTATCCATGGAGTGGGAGGCACCTGGGGTGCCATAGCCACAGGCCTGTTTGCTGTGGCCAGTGTCAACCAGATCAACGGCTTTTTCCACGGCAACGCGCTCTTGCTGCTATGGCAGGGGATATCCGTTGTAGCGACATGGGGCTTTGTCTATGGGGTCAGCCGGCTCTTGCTCGCTCTGGTGAACCACTTCATCCCCCTCAGAGTTTCGGTGGACGCTGAATACATAGGCTTGGATATCGCTGAACACAACGAACGCGCGTACAATCTCTCGAGGACAGTGTCATGAAGAAATTGGAAATCATCGTACGCCCAGGCATGTTGGAACTCCTGCGGGATGAACTCAGCCGCCACAACATCCATGGCCTGAACTACACAGAAATCCATGGCTATGGTCGTCAGAAAGGGCATACGGAAGTCTATCGCGGCAGTGCCTTGCAGGTGGATTTTGTCCCCAAGATAAAACTCGAAATCGTTCTCCACGATGAACAGATCGAAGAGGTCATCAATACGGTTGTTGCCACAACCCGAACAGGGCAGGTGGGCGATGGCAAGATCTTTGTCTTCGATGTTGTTGATTGCGTTCGTATTCGAACCGGCGAACGCGGTGTGGACGCGCTTTAGAGAGCACAACAATGGAGCACAACAATGGCGGCTGCATCGCAAAAGCGCTGTGTATCCGCCATTGTTTCGCTCGAGAATGGCAAGAAGGAGGGAGACCACGATGTGCAGAATTGGCGCGATTAAAAGCACAGTCCCGGTGAAGCCCAAGCTTGCGCTCAAGCTCATGCTTCCACAGCAAGAAGGCCATGACAGTTCTGGCTTTGCCATGGTCATGCAAGATTTATACGGCGTCTTCGCCGACTCCAAGGAAAAACCCCTGCTCTCCATGGCCTGTACGGCCAGGGGGGTGCAACGCATCAATGAATACATGGATCGACACGGCTTTGTGCAGCTGGCGCAATGGGTGCCTGATGTTGTGCATGACCAAGCTCTCGCTCTTCAGGCCATGCCCCGCTATGTCTTTCGCACCTACGAATACCCTGAAATCTATCAATACCGATCGCAAAAAGCGCGGGAGGATCTGCTTTTAGACACGCGGCTTGCGCTGCGTGCGCTCTTGGCCGAAGAGGACGACGGCTATGTCTATTCCTTCTGGCCGGATGTCTTGACCCTCAAGGAGATCGGGGATCCGGCTGCCATCGCAACGTATTTCCGGCTTTGGGACGACGACTGCCGCCTTGTGGCCAAAAACATCGTTGTCCAGTGCCGACAAAACACCAACTACGCCATTGTGCGCTATGCAGCCCACCCCTTCTTCCTGCAAGGCTACACCCTGTGTGCCAACGGGGAGAACACCTTCTTCACCAAGAACCGGGAATTCCAGATCCCCTTGCACAGGGGCTATATGGGCTTTGAATCCGATTCCCAGACCCTGCTCTATTCTCTCCACTATGTGCTGCACGAACGCCAGTGGCCTATCCAATACTTCAAGCACATCATCACCCCGCTTCCCTACGAGGAAATACAGCACAAAAACGACGCCCCCCTGCTCATGCTGCTCAGGGAAACCCTGGCCAATCTGGAGATCAACGGTCCCAATACCCTGATCGGCATGCTGCCAGACGGAACCATGATCAATTGCTGTGATGCCAAAAAATTGCGCCCCATTGTGATCGGAAAAACACCAAGCTGCGTGGTCATTTCCTCTGAGGTCTGCGGCATCAACGCCGTCATCCCCCAGAGAGACGTTGGAACAGACATCTATCCCACGGAACGCGAACTGATCACAATCACCAACGATCTGGAGATCACCCGATGGAAGCAATAAATACCCAGGATATTGCCACAAACGATCTGGCCTGGAAGATCGAATACATTCCTGAACGCTGTACCTTGTGTGGCTCCTGCGTTGCTGCCTGCACCTTTGCTGCCATTGCCTTTGTGAGAGTCGATCTGCCACACAAAAAGACCAAATTGCTGATCCGGCAAGAGCCATCCCTTGCGCACTGCTGTGTGGGCTGCGGTGTCTGCGAAAAGCTCTGCCCAAGCCAAGCCATACGCCCCATCGCCAATCCCCATTCGCGCCAGCATCTTTTAACAAGCTGTAGCGGCCCTGCCAGGCGCGGAGGGCGCTCCAATCTGCAAAGGCAGCGCACTGTGGACGCCCTTCTTGTCGGTCGCATCTCCCAGATGACAGACCCATCCCTTGATGCCGAACGCCACACCTTTGATATCAAAGCCCCTCTCGGTCGCATTCTCTCGCCAGACAAGCTCCCCCTGCAACGCATCGGCGATACCCTCACGATAACAGGAAAAACCCCGCCGGTTCGCTGGATCTATCCGCTGCTCTTTTCTGACATGTCCATCGGCGCGCTCTCAACCCATGCCTGGGAAGCCATTGCGCTCGCTGTGGCCTATCTCAACGAGGTCTGCCACATCCCCGTTCGGATGAGTTCCGGGGAAGGCGGCATGCCCATGAAGCTCATTACAAGCGACAAGCTCAAATACATGATCCTGCAGATCGCCTCAGGCCATTTTGGCTGGGATCGCATCATCCGCACCATCCCCCACATGCCCTGCGATCCAGCTGGCATCCTCATTAAAATTGGTCAGGGAGCCAAGCCCGGCGATGGCGGTCTTTTGCCCGAAAGCAAGGTCGAACACCATATCCAGCATATCAGAGGCGTCCCCAAGACTACCTTGCATTCCCCGCCAAACCATCAAGGGCTCTACTCCATCGAAGAAGCTGTCCAGAAAATGCATCTCTCGCTCCACGCGGCCTTTGGCTTCCGCGTCCCTGTTGCCATCAAATGCGCGGCCTCATCGACCTCTGTGGCTGTGTACAACAATCTCCTGCGCGATCCCTACAACATTTGCGGCGGCTTCTTTCTCGACGGCGTCCAGGGAGGAACGGGAGCTGCCAATACCGTCTCTCTCGACCACACAGGACACCCCATCGCCTCCACGCTCAGAGACTGCTACAGGGCGGCTGTGGCGCAGGGTCTGCAAGGCCAGATCCCCCTGTGGGTCGGAGGCGGGATCGGGATGACAGGCCAGGCTGCAGCCGATGCCTTTAAACTGATCTGCTTGGGTGCCAACGGGGTTTTTATCGGCAAACTGCTCATCCAGCTTCTGGGCTGCGTGGGCAATGAATACGGTCGCTGCAACCAGTGTTCCACCGGCCAGTGCCCAACAGGCATCTGCACCCAAGACTATCGGCTGATGATGCGCCTGGACATCGACAAGGGCGCGGAAGCCATTGTCAACTATGTCCTCACCTTCGACAGCGAGCTCAGAAAACTCATGGCTCCGGTTGGCAACAGTTCCCTGCCCGTGGGCAGAGCCGATGCCCTCATCAGCACCGACGCGGCCATTGCCAAGCAATTGGGCATCCAATACGCCTGTTAACGGGAGAAGCTATGCGCACCATCCATACAAGCACCAAAAACCAACGCATATCCACCCAGGAACTCTTAACAAGCATCCGCGAGGCTGTGGAGCAGGGAGAGTGCGACTTTGTCATCGAAGCCCAGGGGCAACACGATATCCCAGGCCCTCTCTGGAACAGCCAAGGCAAAGCCTTGCACATCACTGTCCGCAATCCCGGCCAACGCGTCGGTGCCATGATGCTGCCAGGCACAAACGTCCTGGTAGAGGGATCAGCGCCAGCTGATGTTGGTTGGCTCAATGCCGGTGGCACCCTCATTGTCAAAGGCGATGTGGGCGACACAGCAGGCCATTGTGCCGCCTCAGGCACCATCTATATCGGCGGACGAGCGGGAGCCAGATCCGGCTCCCTCATGAAACACGATCCCCTCTACAAAGCCCCCGAACTGTGGATCTTGAAGCATACCGGCAGCTTTTCCTTTGAATTTTTCAGCGGAGGATACGCCGTGGTCTGCGGCTGCGATTGCGAGCAAGGCTCGGTTCTCGGCGACCGCCCCTGTGTCGGCATGGTGGGAGGCGTTGTGTATGTTCGGGGATCTGTCGGCGATATCCCCCAGGATCTCGCCTTGCTTCCCCTCGACCACAACGATCAAGCCTTTCTCAATGAGGGACTCGACCGATTTCTCAGGGCTGTCGATGAGAAGCATCGCGCCCCCTTGCTCAAAGACTGGGAGGTGTGGCATAAAATCGTCCCTGCTCCCAAACAAGAGCTTGTGCGTCCCTCTGTTGCGCAATACCGCAAAGCGTCGTGGATCCCAGGCGGTCTCTTTGCCGATATTGTCGCGGATAGCGGCATCCATGCCCCAATCCTTGGCACAGGCCTCCATCGGCTTCGCATCCCTGTGTGGGAGAACGAATCCAACACCTGTCTTGACTGCCACAAATGCGCCCTCACCTGCCCTCGCAACGCCATCGAACGAACCCAGGACACCACCCTCACCTATACCGCGGATCCCGCTACCTGTATCGGATGCGGCCTCTGCCAAGCGGTATGCCCAAACCATATCTGGCGCCTGACAGACGCGCCGCCACTCGTCGAACATCTGCCTGGCGAGAAAGGGCGCTGCGTCATGGACAACAGGTGAGCCTGTATCGAAAATGCATCCCTGGTGCGAGCTCAGCATAGACAAAAAAAACGCCCCTGCCCCCATGAGGGGCTTTTTTTTGTTGGCTCTGCCCTATTGAGGTCACTGCGCTCGTGTCTCTTCGGGGATCTCTCGGCCTTTTCTCACTACCGATTTCAGTCTCACCCTCTTGCTCAAAGACTGGGTGCCCAAACACACACGGTTGTGGATCTGCTCATTGACCGATATGGTTCCTGAGAGCGGCTTCGCATCCCTTGGATGGAGAAAGAATGTGCCTGCCAGATCACTCTCTCCCCAACCATGGCTCGATCCTGATCCGCTGGGCTCTTGTCAAACCATGCGTCTTTGGCCACCTGCCTCAAACAGCGAAAAAAAACCTGTCGCACAAAAGGGGAGAAAGCCTTTCTTCTCAACGCCCTCTGTGTTCAAAATCCCAGAGCGTGGTGGAGGCGATTTCTGGCTGGCAAGTGGAACACAGCTCTCACTCTTTCCATAAGCAGCAAAAGCTCTATCGAAACGATGACCAATACAGCTTTTTCTGTTTTGTAATCCATCATAAATGGAAACGGACTATAGAGGTATTGATTTTCTTCATCGCTTTGGTAGGATAGACATTGAGAAGTCCCTGAAAAGGTTTTACTATCCACGCAGTGTGGAATATCGTCTGAAGGCTGTGTCCATGAGGCAGGCAAGCCCGTGTATCCTTCTTCCCTATGTGTACCTGCCAAAAGAATCTGTGTGTTGAAACGGATCCAGGGCGCAATCGAGGTTCGTCCGATACAAGCATCCCCTCTCATGAGAGATGCGGGAAAGCAAGAGCCTGGACGTCTGCCTTCAGGGATAAGGGAAAAAACAGCATGAAATACTGCTCAATTCGCTAAAAACAGTCTTGATAGCAAGAAAATAGCTCATTGCAAACAAAACTTTTATACATTAATGCACTTTATCAAAATAAAATTGGTATATTTATATGTTACCGATAATAGCAACTGGCAAGCAAAGTTTTTCAGATATTCGAAATGAAAATTGTTTTTATATTGACAAAACACGATTTATTAGAGACTGGTGGAACAGCAATGATGACGTAACTCTTATCACTCGACCACGTCGTTTTGGTAAGACTCTAATGCTTGATACAGTTAATACTTTTTTTTCAGTAGAATTTTCAAATAGCTCAAAACTTTTTGAAGGTTTGGAGATTTGGGAAGATAAAAAATTCCGTATGCTCCAGGGCACAATACCAGTTATATCCCTTTCCTTTGCTGATATAAAGGAAAACACATATCAAGATGCAATAGCTTCTATTAAAGAGCTTTTGAAAATATTATTTCGTCATTTTTCATATCAATTAGATACATTATTAGACTGGGAAAAAGAACTTTTTTCAACAATGGACAAAGAAATTAGTGAGCAAGCAATTAAAAGATCGTTACGAAATCTTTCAGAATGTTTAACCTTACATTTTAAAAATAAGCCTATTATCTTGCTTGATGAATACGATACTCCTTTACAGGAAGCATGGATCAATAATTATTGGGATAAACTCGTAAATTTTATGAGGGGTTTCTTTAATTCAACATTTAAAGCAAATCCCTATTTAGGACGTGGACTTATATCTGGCCTGAATCCGTGAGCCGTTGGATCGAAAGGACAGGATTTTCAGCTGAAGTCTACGAACGACGGGGGGGAGTATGGAGGTTCAAGAAAATCCGAAGATGCACCAAATCGAAAATTCCTTATCGTTCCAAATTCAAGGAAATG
>JAFSVD010000070.1 GCA_017450275.1 Desulfovibrio sp.
ATTTTCAATATCAAGGATTGATTTGATCACATTACCTCCTTGTGTCAATAAGATGCTATTTAAAAAATTTTAGATAAAAAATTTATAAATTCTACAAATTAATTATATGATTGCAATAAAAAGTAAAAGCGGTTGCCCTGCTCCAGACTCAATCCAATTTTAAGACCGTTCTTTGCTATTTCCTTTGTTGTTTTTTTTCCCAGTCAGGTAAGACATTCTCTAGCATAGCACCAAAATCCTCCAGTTCGTGGACAGCATCGAACTCTCCATCCGGGACAGACTGTGAAAAATCTTTTCCGCCACCAGTATACCGAGATACGACTGCTCAGACACCCCAGAGACAAGAGGGTGATAATTCGATATCTGATATGACATTTTCTGTCAATACAATATAAAATCCATTTCCATTGCATTTCGAATCCACGCAGCACGCCCTTTATCGGTAAGAAAGCCCAGAACAGACGAGAGCCATTGGCGTTAACGGCAAAACCATGCACTACCACAACAGAGCAAACAAGACGAAAGCCTCTCTTGCCTGCACCCCTGGAATCTTTTACTATAGGACGAACTCAAAGTACCGTTGCTCCAAAAAGCCCAATACAATGGCAACGCCCAACAACAGCCACACACTGCGATTGTATGTCTTGGCTTTTGCACCAATGTGGGGAAGGATGTGCGTATCGTCATGGAAGCAAAAACACTTTGTGTCAATGGAATCACACGACGCCTGATCGTTGATGCCAACAACAGTTTGGCGAATATAGTGCGCAACCAACTCCCAATCACCAGTGAGATGCTTACGGTCGAAGCCTTGCTGGAGGACAAATGAAACCCCTTTGGCAGACACCAGCCTTTCAAGAGATAGCCGGCAAAACACTTCGCCCTGGCGGCCTCTCCACAACCCGCGAGGCGCTTTCCTGGCTGCTCAGCCACAATCTTTTGCCCACGGGTCTGGCTGTTGATGGGGGCACAGGCTATGGCGAATCCCTTGGGCTTTTGCAATCCTTGGGCTTTCTCTGCCTGGGTCTTGATACGAATACGGCCTCTCTCCCCCACCTTCTGGCAAAAAATTGCTACGCAGCCCAAGCCGATATCAGCCATCTGCCCCTGGCAAAGCAGAGCACAGCCATCATCCTCCTGGAATGCGTGCTCTCCCTCCTTGCTGACCCCAAAACAGCTCTTGCCGAAGCCCATCGTATTCTCAGCCCAGCAGGCATTGCCCTTGTGAGTGATCTGACCGTGGAGGGCACCCCCTCTTGTTCCACCTCATCCTGCCTTGCTGGCGCACGATCCCGCGCCGAGTGGGAAGCGCTTTTTACCGCAAACCACTTTCGTCTTCTGGCCTTTTTTGACCACACAAAGGCCTTAATAAGCCTTGCTGCGCGTTTAGTGTGGTATACAAACACCCGCATCCTCGATACCTGTCACACCCACTATGGCTACGCTGTGTGGCTTCTCCAAAAGGAGAATGCATGAACCCCCTTCTGCTCGACATACTCCCCTGGGTACACCAAGGCGCCTGCTGCAGCCAATTGCTCCTCCTCCTGCTCGGCCAACACCTTGGCAAACAATTTCCGGACGATCTTGTCAACGCTGCCGGCGGCCTCTGCTACGGCATCGGACACAGCAACGGCGTCTGTGGCCTGCTCACCGGTGGCTCTCTCTGTCTCGCCCTCTTAGCCAAAAACGATATCCCCACACGCGATAGCCTTGTGCACGACTACGCCGTGTGGTTTGAGCAGTATGTGGCGCCCAAAAGCGTCCGTTGCGAGGACATCTGCGCAAGCGTTCCAGGCCAAGCCTCTCTCTCTGCCTGCGGGGATTTGCTCGCAGCGTGCTGGGAAAGCCTCTGTGTGCACGCAAACAGCTACGACCTTCTCTCGCCAAATACGCCATGATCCCAGTCTGCAACTCTCAGGCGGCGAACCAACGGTGCGCACGGATTTGCCCGACATCATCACACGGCGCTTTGCTCTCATCCAGCTCAACACCAAAATGCCCTGCGCCTCGCAGAAAATTCCTCCTACGCCAAAGAACTCGCCGATGCAGGCCTTGATGCAGTGGGACACATTCGCTGTCTCTCTTCCAATGCCGCCTATACAACGATTCAGGGACAAAACTGCCTTGCCTGGAAACACAAGGCACTCAACGCCTGCCTTGAGACACATCTTGCCGTTGTCTTGCTTGCCACCATCGTCAAAGGCGTCAACGACACGGAACTGGGAGCGCTTGTGCGCTTTGCCGCAGAAAAAGACCCCCTTGTCCGGGGGCTCCACCTGCAGCCTGTTGCCTTCTTTGGTCGCATCACCCTGCCGGAACTGACAGAGGACATCGCTCTCAGTGACTTCCATCCGCATCCCATCAGGCCTGCTGCCAGCCCAAAGGGAACACCGCATTGCTCGCGCCTTCACCAAGCTCCACTGGAAGGCCATCGACCAAACATCGCCAGCACAAAACGCCTTTGACGCTTTAAAGGCCACATACGCTCTCGGCCATGGCCTTTCAAGACATTCTCAGTCTCGATATCGCCCGTGTCCGGGGCTGCTGCATCCATGTGGTTGGCGAAAACGGACGCTGCCTGCACAATAGCACCTCCCTCGACACTCTATCGCTTTATCGCTCTATCCTTGTCATGCCACAGCTCTCCCCCATTGATCAGGCCATTGCCGATGAACTTGGCATACCTGTTTCCCGTCTTTTGCCAGAGACCCTTTGGCGCATCCAATGGCAGTATCTTCGAGAAACCTTCCATCACGCCAAACAGACAAGCGCCTTCTACGCCAAACATTTTCAGGGTATTCCCCAGATATCCTCACGCAAGGACTGGGAAAACCTTCCTTTGCTCACAGCAAACGATCTCAGCCAGCCAGAGGCGCTCTTGGGCACCTCCCAAAGCGCTGTTGAACGCATGGTGACCCTGCAAACCTCAGGCACAACAGGATCCCCCAAACGCATCGCGCTGAGTACCACGGATCTGCAACGAACCCAGGCCTTTTTCGCCCACGGCTTGAGCACCCTCTTGCGCAAAGGAGATCGTCTCGCCATTCTTCTCCCCGGATCCATGCGCCCCATGGGACTCTTGGATCTGATCACAAAAAGCGTTGAACCCCTTGGCATCAATGTTTTGCTGCCCAATCCCGCAATCCGCACCAATCCCCAACAACTTTGCGCTTGGATTTTTGCGACAAAACCCACGGTTCTTCTTGGCGCACCAAGTCTTTTGCAAGGCCTTCTCCCGTACGCTCCCACGGGCTTTCCGCATCTTTCTGGTATTCTTGCCAGTACCGAACCCTTGGAAGAGGCCTGCAAAGTCGCTCTGGCACAAGCCTGGCACTGCGAGATCCTCAACCACTATGGTCTCACTGAAATAGCCTATGGCCTGGCTCTTGAATGCCCGGCTCATCAGGGCATGCATCTTCGAAGCCTCGATTGCTATGTGGAATGCATCGACCCCATCACCCACCAATGCCTGCCCAAAGGCTGCGTGGGGGAAATCCTCATCACAACCCTGCAACGCAAAACCATGCCATTGATTCGCTATCGGACAGGGGATATCGGCTTTCTCCGCACGGATCCCTGCGGCTGCGGAAGCCTCTTGCCCCGTCTCGGCGCCATTCTTGGACGCCTCTCTCTTCTTCCCAACGGAGGCTGGCAATGGATACACAAGCCCAAAGGCCACCACTTCGGTATGCCGCCATCCTCGTAGCAGCCGGGCAATCCCAGCGCATGGGGGGATATCCCAAGGCCTGCCTTACCCTCCAAGGCGTCTCAGCCTTAGAGTACCTTGCGCAGTGCTTTCGTGCCTGCTCCATCGAGCCCCTTGTCGTGACCGGCTACCACGCCGAACTCGTTGAAGCCGAGGCTTCTCGCCTTCATCTCCCCTTCAGCCGCAATCCCGCCCCAGAAAAGGGCATGCTCTCTTCCATCCAGCACGGCGCACGCGCGCTTCCCCCTCCCTTTGACGCTTTTTTTGTCCACCCCGTGGACTGCCCGCTTCTGCGCCCCATAACCCTTCGTCTGCTCACCCAATCCTTTGCCAATAAAGACAGTGTCTCTATCCCGAGCTTTCTCGGACAAAGCGGCCATCCCCCGCTTCTCCCAGCCCCGCTTCTTTCATCGCTTATAAGCCTTGCTCCTGATACCCCACACGGTCTTGCGCACCTTCTAGGCCAGTATCCCACCCAGCTTGTGCCTGTGCCTGACAGCGCCATTGTACACGATATGGATACACCCGATGACTACGCGCATCTTAAAGGCCTCTGTGATGCCATGACAGCTGCCCTGTTTCCGGACGAAGCCATGGCGCTCATGACGATTGTCGGTGTTTCGGCAAAGGGCATAGCCCATGGCCAAGCTGTTGGCGCGGTTGCCGAATCCTTTGCCCTCAGCCTCCAGAGCCCGGCATGTCCTCCCTGGCTCTGCAAAGCCGGCGGCCTTGTCCACGATATCGGCAAAGGACACCCCAAACACGAAGCGTGGGGCGCCCAATACCTTGAAGAGATGGGACTCAGCCGCCTGGCTGCTTGCGTTCGCGATCATCGCGACCTCATTCTCCCGGAAAACGCCCCGATAACGGCTCGCGAACTCGTCTATATCGCCGACAAATACTGCCAGGGAAACCGCTGGGTGCCTATTGAGACGCGTTTTACCCAAAAAATGCGCCTCTTTGCCGATGATCCCGAAAGTATCCGCCACATACAAAGACGCCTGCACAACGCCCTGGCCTTTGAAGCACGCCTCAAAAAAACCCTGGGCAAGGATCCCAGCCTGCTGGCCAAAAAGGCGCTTGCGTAATGGATATCCTCCTCATCCGCCACGGAGCCATTGCCTGGCCAAAAGGAACCTATCTTGGCACAACCGATGTCCCGCTCTCCCCAAGAGGATACGCGCAGATGACATCCCTTGCCCACCATCTCAAAGCCAGCGTTACCCCCAAAAAGCCCATCCTCATAAGCTCCGATTTAACGCGCTGTCGGGAAAGCGCGGCGATTGTGCGATCGATCTGGGATCCCCACATGCCCCTCCACATCGACCCCGGTTTTCGGGAAATAAACCTTGGTCTTTGGGAAGGCAAAAGCAAAAAGGAGATCGCCCAACACGCACGAGGATCCTATCTTCTACGCGGCCACTTCTTCGACTGCTTTGTCCCCCCAAACGGCGAAAGCTTTCGGATGCTGAAACGCCGTGTGCTTTGCAGCCTCTCTTTCTGGGAAAAACACATGCCACAAGGCCTTATGTGCCTCATCACCCATGCAGGGGTTTTCCGCATCCTTCTTGCCCATTTTCTCGCCATGCCGTTAGCGGATACGTTCCGCATCCCTCTCGACTATGGGGCGTATTGCACACTGACCACAGGAGATCGCCATGAATGACTCGATTGAAAGCCGCATTGTACACCTGCTTGCGCAAAACGAACGCGTGGTTCTGGTCACCATTATCGACAGCCAGGGCTCAGCCCCAAGACACGCCGGAACAAGAGCCCTCCACACATCCTTGGGCTTTGAGGGAACAATCGGCGGAGGAATTCTGGAAGCCCATGCCAAGGATCTGGCCAAAACCTGCTTTGAAACAAGAATCTCCAGACGGGCTCGATTCACCCTTCTCCCGAACACAGCAAGCGATATGGTGTGCGGCGGAGCCATCGAGGTCTTGTGCGAACTCCTCGATCCAAGCCAACACGATCTCTTTGCCCAGGCAGCCAAGGCTTTAGCAGATGGCCGTAAAGGACTTTGGCGGGTCACAATCAAACAAAAGAACGAAACCATCGCCGTTGATCGAAGCCTTCTCCTTGCCCCCAACGTCCCTCCAACAAAGCGCCCCCATCTTGAGCGAAGCGAAAACATGGACTGCTACGATGAGCCGCTCATCCCCCCATCGATTCTTCTTCTGTGCGGAGGAGGGCATGTTGCCCTGGAAGTCGCGCAGATAGCCGTACGCTGTGATTTTATCGTGGATGTGGTTGATGACCGTGCTGAATTCGCCAATGCCCAACGCTTTCCCTGTGCCCGAGCGTGCTATGTAGCACCACAGTACGCCAACATCCGAAGCCTCTGTCACATAGGCCCCCACCATTATGTGGCGATCATGACACGCGGCCACGCCTATGATCAGACCGTGCTTGAGCAGATTCTCGAAGAACCTGTCACCTATGTTGGCATGATCGGCAGCACAACCAAACGCGACACCCTCTACGCCTCCCTCAAAAACAAAGGCGTATCCCAAGCACGCATCAACCAGGTTTTTTGCCCAATCGGCCTCCCCATCTTTTCCGAAACCCCGCAGCAGATCGCGGTCTCTGTGTGCGCGCAGCTCTTGGCCGTCAAAGGACAATTGTAAACAGCACGCCTTGCCAATAAGGCTTGCCCGCACAGAGGACAAAGGCAACATCAGCGTCAATTCATTGATGGGCGAGGGGGTAAAGCCACAGTTTGTATAAAAGTGTCTGGCACGCCCATTCAGGGCATGAACCAAAAGACATCGTATCCCCGCAATATGGGCAGCCTGTTCGGTGCGTAGAATGGCGTCCTGCAACAAAGCACGACCAATTCCCTGTCGCTGAAGAGAAGTATCCACGGCAAGGCGAGCCAGCAGCATGATGGGAATGGGGTCTGGCATATTGCGACGAATTCTGCCCGGCACAAACGCGTGGCCGACACTCCCCACTGCTAACGAATAGTAACCAACCACATTATTGACATGTGTAATGACATACGTACGGCTGGCTCCGGCAGCTTCGTTCTTAAAGGCATAATTCTTGAGCCAGTTATCAAGAACATGTTCTCCACAATAAAACAGCTCGCAATTATGCTTTTCTTCCAGATGACAAGGCGCGGCAATGGACATCTTACTTCTCCCAGGGCGCGGGAGTGTTCAGCAAACGAACCAAAGCAGAATTAGGACGTACAGGCCTATCCAACATAGCCGTAAAGGTCTCCCACTGTTCCGTGGAAAGCTCAAAATGCGTCTTGTCAGCCAACATATCTTCGGCATGCCGCACAGCCAAATCCAAAATAAATGCCGTGCGCGACTTTCCCAACAACTGGGCGGCACTGTCGATAATCGCCTTCTGTTCGGCAGAAATGCGCACATTGATGACTTCCGTAGCTACGCTCATAGCGGTCTCCTCCCTGATTACGAACTCGTGTCAACATAAAGTACATACAAAACCCAGCTCGTGTCAACACAAAGTATATACAAAACAGACACGATCTTCGGTTACAGTCTCAGGGGAAGCGTCTTGGAGATCAAACTTCTAAAGCAATGGCGTATCCCAAGCACGCATCAACCAGGTTTTTTGCCCAATCGGTCTCCCCATCTTTTCCGAAACCCCGCAGCAGATCGCGGTCTCTGTGTGCGCGCAGCTCTTGGCCGTCAAAGGGGGCATGGGCAATCAGAGAAATTTGGCTTCAGCATAGAATCCAAGGCATCATACGCTCCGCCACGAATGAGTACCTCTTTGCCATGAAAGGCAAAGCCATACACAAAGATGGAAGAAGAAGGAATGTTGTGTTGTACCAATTCGGCAACATACTGTTTCTTTTGAATTTGCATCAAGGCGTTGGTACAGGTCTCGGTGAGCGTTTTGTCTTTTTTGGCTTGCAGAACCTTGAACTCGATGACGACACCTCTGCCATAACGCTCCTTGGGAAACAGACAGATATCGTACCGGCCAAAGCCGCTTTCACGGTTGGAACGAATGTCGTACTGGTCTTTCAGATCAACGAGTAATCCAAGCACAAAGGCATGGTAAAAATTTTCTGGTGTATTCTTTCTGTTTTGCGTGTCAAAAATACTAAAGATATTTTCCGTAATATCCATCATAATTTCGTTCATTCCATTGTGTTCGCTCATCTGAAAGTATACCATTTTTAGCCGAAACGCTCATCTGAAAGGGAACCACCTCAGATAGGCCACTCCAAAAACGCTCGCTTGAAAGTATACCATTTTTGGGGGAAA
>JAFSVD010000011.1 GCA_017450275.1 Desulfovibrio sp.
AGCCAGAATCAAACTCTCCAGTTTAAATCTGTACAGATCTCTGCTGAGCAGAAATCAGAATCTCAAAGTTCTTTTCTTCCACTCGCTATTTACTTGTCAATGAACAACAAAGTGTTTTGCTAGTATGCACGATTGTGTGCTTTGTGTCAAGAAAAAATCTTTTTCTTGCTTTTCGCACAAAGCCTCATGGGCTTTTTCAATCGGCGTGCAGTCGTGCAAACTACGCGTTTGCTGCGCTTTCGTCAAGCACTTTTTTTGTCTTCAGATCGATACGGCTGAGCAGACCAAAAATGCCTGTGTTTTCTTCAAAAGCGCGGTTTGTGAAAGTGCCAAAAAAGAGGGGTGCTGTCAAGCATTTTTTTGCAAAGCAGAAGAACTCTCGTTTGTCTCCACTGCCTGCCTTGTCTCCTTATGAAAATGCGTCATGGCTTTTTCTGTTGCCACCCGCCCACGCGGTGTGCGCTTGATAAAGCCGCATTGGATTAAATAGGGCTCAATAATATCTTCGATGGTTCTGACGTCTTCTGAACACGCGGCAGCCAGGGTCTTTATGCCAACAGGGCCGCCGTTGAAGGTGTCGATAATGGTTTTCAGCAACATTCTGTCCATGACATCGAGCCCCATGGGATCGACATCGAGACGTGCCAAGGCTGTGACAGCCTCTGTGCCTGTGATGGTTGCGCTGCCGTTGACCAGGGCAAAATCGCGCACACGGCGCAAAAGCCTGTTGGCAATGCGCGGGGTGCCCCGGCTGCGCTTGCCGATCTCAAGCGCAGCTTCTTCGGTGATCTGCACCTGAAGAATGCCTGCTGTGCGCGACACAATGCTGGCGAGTTCATCGGGGGTATAGAATTCCAGACGGTGGACAATGCCAAAGCGGTCGCGCAAGGGGGAGGAGATCAAACCCATGCGGGTGGTTGCGCCCACAAGGGTAAAGGGCGCAAGCTCGATCGTCACGGTTCTCGCTGCAGGACCTTGCCCGCAGATGATATCCAAATGAAAATCCTCCATAGCCGGATAGAGGATTTCCTCAACTGCTATGGGCATACGGTGGATTTCATCGACAAAGAGCAGATCGTTTTTCTCAAGCTTGGTCAAAATCGCCGCAAGATCGCCGCTGCGCTCAAGCACAGGCCCTGAGGTGATGACCAGATGCACCCCAAGCTCGGCTGCCATGATTTGGGCAAGGGTTGTTTTGCCAAGCCCGGGATTGCCGTAGAACAGAGTGTGATCCAAGGCTTTGCCCCGCTCAAGGGCTGCATCGATAAAGACGCGGAGATTGGTGCGCAATTCCGTCTGCCCGATAAAATCCGCCAGCTTCTTGGGTCTGACTGTATCGTCAGCCAGGGCAATGGTTTGCTCGTTGTGTTCACTCATGCCTTTCCTCGGGACAGTTCCTGCAAAGACGATCGCAAGGCCTGCGACACGTCGTAGTCGGGATGCTCGCTGACAAGAGCTCGAACCGTGGCATAGACTTCGCGCTCTTCATAGCCAAGACCCGTTAAGCCATCCAAGACATCGCGAAGGAGCTTGCCGCTTGCTCCACTCTCTTCGCCGGTCTTGACACCATGCTGCACAGCCTTCAGCTTGTCTTTTAATTCCAAAAAAACATGCTGCGCGGTCTTTTTGCCAATGCCTGGCACCTGTACCAAAACGAGCGCATCGTCGTCTGCCACAATGCGCTCCAAATCCTCAGGCCGAAACAGCGAGAGAATGGCCAAAGCGGTTTTGGCACCCACTTTCGAGATGGAAATCAGAATATCAAAGGTCTCTTGTTCAACAACGGTTTGAAAGCCAAAGAGTTCCAGCGCATCTTCTCGCACAATAAGATTGGTATAGAAGGCCACCCGCCCTCCTTTGGCGGGAAGTTGCGCCATGGTATGGCTCGGCACAAAGACCCAATAGCCCACACCGCCCGATGTCGCCACCAGACAGCGGTTGGCTGTCCGTTCGGCAACTGTCCCCTCGAGATAGCCGATCAAATTATCCTCCAATCCCAGACATCAAACGGTTGGCAACAGCCCGTGATCGCGATGCTGCCAAAAGTTCGCTGCCTATGACTTTCTTTGTGCACGCTGCCAAACAAGCCTGGGCTATCATAGCATCGTCGACCGACGGATCGCGAAGCAGCGCTCGTATCGGGTATTCCCGATCGTCAAAAAGACAGAGCCGCAAGGATCCCTCGCTTGTGAGCCGCAAGCGGTTGCACGTCATACAAAAATGGTCGCTCACAGCAGCAATAAAGCCAAGACGAGCGGATGTGCCCGCAATGGCGTACATGCGGGCAGGCCCATCTGTGGCGTTTGTGCGTTCCACAGGCACAAGGTCAACAAGCTGCTCTGCCCGCTCCTTGAGACGAGACACCGGACAAAAGAGCTCCTTGCGCCAGAGCGTATTTTTGCCCATGGGCATAAATTCAATAAAACGGACATCGATGCCCTTGGCTATGGCAAAGTCGATAAAGCGTTCCATTTCCTGCTCTGTCTGCCCCTGCATGGCAACCGCATTGATTTTGACCACAATCCCGGCACACACAAGCGCATCCACAGCCTCGAGCACGCGGGGAAGCGCATCCGACGAGGTTATGCGGGCAAAGGTTTGAGGATCTAGACTATCCACAGACACATTGACGGCATTGATGCGAATCGTTTGCAAATCCTTCACAAAGGGCAGAATCTGGGTGCCGTTTGTGGTGATGCGCAGATCGAGCGACGGAAAGTGCGCGCGAAGAGCACGCAGAAAGTCGATGCATCCCTTGCGCACAAAGGGTTCGCCGCCTGAGACGCGCACCTTGGCTATGCCGAGCCTTTGGACAATACCAACAAAGCGCAGCATCTCTTCATAGTGCAAGATGTCTTCGTGGGGAATATAGGTCTGGGCGGCATTGCTCTGGCAGTAGCAGCAACGCAAATTGCAGCGGTCGGTGACCGAAAGTCGCAAATAGGTGATGGGACGATTGTACGCGTCGATAAGGCGTTGCCCCCAGGGATCCCTCATAGTACGGTTCTCCTAAAGGGGCTTTTCAAAACCAGGAAGAAGCACAGACGCCTCTTCGGCCTTGCCCATGCCCTTGGGACAATGATCCTGCAAATGACAGATCTCACATCCGCCCTGGTAGGGATAATGGGTGACAACGGCAAACTGGAGCGAAAGCAAAAAAGAGGTGTCGTTCTTATAGGGAACCCCAAGCTCTTCCATCGTAGCCCGAAGCTCCTTGCTCGGACGAGGCGCTGGCGCACAGCCCCCCTCTTCCACTTCCGGCAAGAATTCCCCAATGCTTTGCATGCACAAAAACTGCGCCAAACTATTGAGCAAAAAGCCCTCTTGCGCCTGCGCTTTCCACACCCGTTCGATCTCATCTTCCACAGCCTTTGGCAGCCACACCACGAGATAGGAAAGAGAACCGATCGTCACAATGCGCACATTGAGGCTCTCACACCATGTTTCCCAACATTGTTCCAGTCGTTCCAAGGTGGCGCCGCCGATTCTGCTCTCGTGGCTCATCATCATGAAACTTTCCAAATCAAAGCCCGGGCGTTCGCTCCGCTCCTCAACACTCACCGCTTTTTCCATGCCAATTCTCCCAATTGTTCCGATACAGCGCACATCGCATGACCCCGTGTGCCATCCTATTATTTTTGCAGGGCATTCAAAAGTCAATGCCCGTGGAGCCTGACTTGCAAAAGCCCGTTTATTGCGCAATACTTGCTATCAAACAAGGCACGACGTTTCAACGCCCTTGACGGCCACGGAGGATCAAGCGTCCATGAAAGACAAAGAATTCCCTTCAAAAATCCGCTACTATTATAAACTCGATCCGCACGCAAACCTGTTCAAAACGCACGGCGTGTGGGGGGGACACAATTCGCAAGGCGAAATCGAGATCAATTTCTATATTGAAAGTGAAAAACTGCCCGAGTTTACCGAACAAATCGTGGCTCCAGACGGCACCCTTGACCATGAACTCTATCTTGAACGCGACGAAAAAGAAGTGATCCGCACCATCCACAGCCGTGTGCTTCTCGACTATCGGACGGCTCGCGCGTTTATGGAATGGCTCGAAGAAAAAATCAACGATCTGGAAACCGAATTCTCGCGTGACGTCTATGATCCCAACGCAGGCATTGAACAATAAGAATGGCTCACGAATCGGCTTTCACATCATCACCTTTGGCTGCCAGATGAATGTGAACGATTCCCTGTGGCTTACCAAGGCCTTAGCCGCCCAAGGCTATGTTGAGGCGCCCTTGGCCGATGCCGCCCTTGTCTGCATCAATACGTGTTCAGTCAGAGAAAAGCCCGAACGCAAGGTCAAGGCGACTGTCGCCCGTATTCGCTCTGAAAACACCAATCCCGATCTCTGCATCGCCATCCTTGGCTGCGTGGCCAAACAGGAAGGGGAGGCCTGCTTTCACTATGAGCCGTGTGTGCGCGTGGTCTGTTCTCCAGACCAAATCATACAGCTCCCCGCCCTCCTTGCCCAGGCGCTTTTGCATCCAAGCGAGCACTATGCGGCGCTTGCCGATACCCCGGACTTTCGCGAACGCCCCCAGCATCCCAAAACCTTTGTGCCGCCTGTTGCCTATGTCAATATCATGCAGGGCTGCGACAATTTCTGCACCTATTGCATTGTCCCCTTCACCAGGGGACGCCAGCGATCCCGCGATCCTTTGGCCATCTACGAAGAATGCCGCCACGCGATCGCCCAAGGGGCTTCGGAAATCATGCTCCTCGGCCAAAATGTCAATGCCTATGGCTTGGATGCCGCGACAAAGCACCATAGAACCTTTGCCGATCTGGTGGCCGATATCGCACACCTGCCAGGCCTTTTACGCCTCCGCTACACCAGTCCGCATCCCAAGGATATGACCGAGCGCGACATCCGTGCCTTTGCTGAGCTTGCCACCCTCTGCCCATCCCTGCACTTGCCCATGCAGTCGGGCTCAAACAGCGTTTTGCGGCGCATGAACCGTGGCTACGACCAAAAACGCTATCTCAGCCTTGTTGCGGCATTATATGCTGCCAATCCGTCGATAGCGCTCTCAACCGACATCATTGTGGGCTTTCCCGGCGAAACAGACGCAGACCTTGCAGAAACCCTCCGCGTCATGGAAGAGGCGCGCTTTTGCGCGAGCTATTCCTTTTGCTATTCCGACCGCAAAGGCACAAGAGCGTCCAACTATCCGGACAAGATTCCTCCCTCTGTCCAACACGAGCGCCTTCTTGCCGTACAAGAGCTGCAGGAACGCCTGACAGAGCAGTATCTCACAAGCCGCGTTGGCAGCCAAACAACGGTTCTGCTGGAGAGAGCGAGCAAACGCGGATCCGGACAACGCTTTGAAGGCCGCGATCCCTTTGGGGTTCGTGTCCATCTGCTCTTTGACGATACCAACGATCATACCGGGGAATACCATCACGTTGTGATCACCGAAAAAGGGAAACACTGTCTGTTTGGCACACGCCTGGGCATTGTACCCGTTTCTTCGCGCGCCCCACTGCTCGCTGACCATGAATGACGGATTCAGTTCCTCAGCCGGAGGATGGAATGTATCGGCTGGATGAGGAACTGGGTGGGATTTTCTCCAATGGGAATGAAAGAGACCAGTGCGCATACACACGGAGAATGGCAAAGCCCGTTTTTTCGTTCCGCCAAGATACCCCAGCTCACAATCAGATTAAAGACAAAATCGCCTCGTTTCGGGGCGCAGCTTCAACTGAATTGCTCTTTGTGAATGAAAAGCGACACGAGAGGAAAACGCTTGTATGGTTGAAATGCACTTTGAAGGCCTCCATCTCGAAGAACGCGGTGAAACCGTCTATGTGGCTGTTTTGCACGAAATCGATGGCGATCGCACCCTCTCCCTGGAAATGGGACCTATGGAAGGGCTCGCGATTTCTCTTGCCATGCAAAAGGAAAAATTGCCGCGTCCGCTGACCCATGATCTGCTTATTTTCTGCCTGCGAGCCCTTCAAGCCCAGTTTATGCAGTCCATTATCACGGATTATAGAGACGGTATGTTCTATGCGGCCATAGAATTGGGACACAATGGCCGACGCATTCGCATCGATTCCAGACCCGCTGACGCGCTGGCGCTCTCTCTGCGCACAGAACGCCCCATCTTCACAACCGACAAGCTCCTTGAACGGATGCGCACCGTTGAAGCGAGCCAATCGCTGGAATCCCTTCCCCTGACAACGCCCGACGCGGCCACGGAAATGGTGCGACGAACCAGCGCCAAACATATTCTCGATATGATCAACACCAAACAAGAGGATCGCCTCCCTGATGCCACATCCGACGAACATCTCCTTGAGCTTCTTCGGAGCCTTGAGCCAGCCACGCGCTGCAAGATGTAGCATTCCGGTTCTCCTACAATATCACGCCACTCAGGTGGTTTGGTATGTTTGCTCGTAATCAGTCTCAGTTAGGAGAACCGTACTATGGAACGTCTGCTCTTTGATGCACCCAATCTCTGCGCCTTGGTTTTTGGCCCTGGCAATCTCCATCTTGAGATCCTCCAAAAGGCGAGTGGAGCACACATCTTCAACCGGGGGGCAACGCTTTGCATCGACACCCCTGACAAAACAGTGGCAAAAACACTGCTTAAGCTCTTTGTCGAACTCTACGACCGCGTCAAACAGGGGAAGATGATCGAGGCAGAAAGTCTGCCCGCATACTACCATGCCCTCCATACCCCCTCCTCCGCTCTTCCCGAGCCAAACGATATCCCCAAGCACGAATCCCGTGTCTTTGACACCCCAAAAAAACAGGTGGTTGCGCGCAATCCTGCCCAAGTACGCTACATGGATCTTTTGCAAAGCCACGACATTGTCTTTGCGCTGGGATGCGCGGGCACAGGCAAAACCTATCTTGCCTGCGCAAGCGCTGTGCAGATGCTCTTGCGCCACCAGGTCAAAAAAATCATTCTCACCCGACCGGCTGTAGAGGCAGGAGAAAAACTGGGCTTTTTGCCAGGGGATCTGACCGAAAAAATCGACCCCTATCTCCGCCCCCTCTACGACGCGCTCTACGACATGCTCTCAAAGCCCAAGGTCAGTGCGCTGCTCGAACTGGGATCGATCGAAATCGCGCCCCTGGCCTTTATGCGCGGCAGAACCCTCAATGAAGCCTGCATTATTTTAGACGAAGCGCAAAATACCACCAAAGAACAGATGAAAATGTTTCTCACCCGTATGGGCTTTGGCTCCAAGATGATCATCACCGGCGATTTGAGCCAGATCGATCTGCCCCTTCTCGGGCAGACCTCGAAATTCTCAGGGCTTTTGCACGCAAGCCAGATCCTCCGCCATATCCCTGCCATTGCCTTTCACACCTTCACCAACGAAGATGTTGTCCGTCATCCCCTGGTAGGAGCAATAGTCAATGCCTACGACATCGATGAGAACAGAAACACCCACGTCTAAATTCGTCAGCCTCTGTCAGTCCATCAAACGGCATCATCAGTGCGGCTGGGCTGGCCTGGTTCTTGTTCTGACGCTTTTTCTGCTTTCCCTGCTCTCGGGCATCAATTTTACCACCAACAGTGTCCTCTACCTGGCAGGCGATATCGCCCAGTCGGATATCGTGGCGGACAAGGATCTCTATGTCGAAGACCCCAAGGGCACCCAGGAGCGCATCGACAAAGCCCTCCTGCTCCAGCCACCGGTCTACGATCTCACCCTTGTGCCCTATCTCAAATTCCAAGAAAAACTCATCAATACCATCCGCATCTTAAACAACGACAAAGGCGCCCGCACCAAGGAAGAAAACGAGTCGCTCAAGGAATTTGAAGACAGCCTGACCACCCCGCTCTTCGACGAGATCTTGCCAGAATTGGCCAAACCCGACATCCAAAACATTTTACTCAAACAGATCCTCCCCTTTATCCATCAAAAGATGTCTATTGGCCTTGTCAGCGACATCAGGCAAACCAATGTGGGACGAGCGGGCATTCTATTGCGCGACCTCGATGCCAAACGGGATATCCTGCGCCCAAAGCCCGAACCGCTTTCCGACGTCCAGTCCATGTTGGCTGAAATCTCGGTCAGACTGCGCCAAAACAACCACCTCACCCCCCAGTCCCGCCGGGCTCTCAATCTCCTCTTCTCCTCCCTGCTTCCTCCTGCCTCCCTCACCCTCAATCAGGAGGCAACCAAACGCAACGAAGAAGACATCCGCAGCTCTGTTGAGCCGGTGCTCTACCATATTCAAAAGGGAGAAAGCATTGTCCGCAAAGGCGAGAAGGTGACGCGGGAACAGTACCTGAAACTCCAGTCCTTCTATAAATCCTCTGAATCCCTCATTGCCTGGGACAAGACCTTTGGCGCCTTCTTCTTCTCGCTCTTGATTTCGCTGGGCTTTTTTATGGCACCGAGCGGCAAACCCGGCACCCCGCTCTTTGCCAAGGATATTCTCCTAATCTCCGTGCTTCTGCTTCTGACAAGCTTAAGCGCTCTGGGTGCGTATCTGTTGGCCATCAAGATCGAGCCCAAGTATTTGGCCATTGTGACAACGCTCTTTCCGCTCGCAAGCGTGGTTGGCCTCACCTCAACGATCTTTTCCGCCCGCCGCTATTGCACCATGGGGCTGATCAGCGCCTTTTTTGCCGTATGCCTGCTCCACGCGCCCTGGCAGTTCTTTCTCTTTTATTTTTTGGGCAGCATGTTCTTCACATGGCTTGTGGTCACCTCCTTCAGCCGCCAGGACACCGCCTGGAGCCTGCTCCCCTTTACCCTGGTTCAGATCGTCATCTGGCTGGCCATGGCCATGCTCACCCAATTCCCCACAGAACTTTTGCTCCCCCATATCATCGCTGTCATTGCCAACAGCTTCCTCTCTGTCTTCATTCTCTTTGCGGTGTGCCCCATTTTTGAACTGGTCTTCAACTACAGCACCCGCTTCAAACTGATGGAATTGATGAGTCTTGAGCAGCCTCTGATGCAAAATCTCATGGTGCAGGCTCCTGGCACCTACCACCACAGCCTCATTGTCGCCAATATGGTGGAAGCCGGCGCCAAGGCGATCGGCGCCAACAGCCTCTTGTGCAAGGTGGCTGCCCTCTACCACGATATCGGCAAAACCACCTACCCAGACTATTTCATCGAAAACCAGTTCGGCGGCCCCAATCGCCACGACAAACTCGCGCCCTCCATGAGCGCCTTGATCCTCCATTCCCACGTCAAAAAAGGCGTTGAACTCGCCAAAGAACACGGCCTTGGCAAGGAAATCTGCGATATCATCCAGCAGCACCACGGCACCCGCATCATGCAGTTTTTCTACCAAAAAGCCCTCAAGGCCGGTGAAAACGTCACAGAATCGGAATTCTGCTACCCAGGTCCTCGCCCCCAGACCAAGGAATCAGCCATCATCATGCTGGCGGACTCGGTTGAGGCGAGCAGCCGCACCCTCACTGATCCAACGCCTGCCCGCATCAAGGGGCATATCGACAAGATCGTCAAAGGAATTTTTGCCGAAGGCCAACTCGATGAGAGCGAACTGACCTTCAAAGACCTCCACTACTTGAGCGAAAACTTCTTGCGCATTCTCACAGGCATCTTCCACCAGCGCATCAGCTATCCCGAACCAAAAAAGCCCACCCCCCATCAGGAGGCAGGCTCGCCGAAGAAAAAAGACGAAAACGAAAACCAGGAAACTAGCTCTGGGAACGATTCCGCAAAAAGCCAATCACAACCGGAAGCAAAGATATCCCGATAATGACAAAGACAATGACGGAAAAATGGTCGCGCACCCAGGGAAGATTCCCGAAGAAATAGCCTACGGACACCAAACCACACACCCAGGTGATGCAACCAAGACAGTTGAAGCAATAAAAATACCGCGGCTGCATCTTGGCTATACCCGCCACAAAGGGAGCGAAGGTGCGGACGATGGGGATAAAACGCGCCAAAAAGATGGCTTTGCCGCCATGGCGTTCGTAGAAGGCCTGCGCCTGCAGAAGATAGCGCTTTTTGATCCAACGCGTCTCCCGCTCAAAGATGGCAGGACCTATCTTCCGACCGATCAAGTAGTTGACGCCATCGCCGAGAATCCCGGCACACAACAAGACCCCCATACAGGCTCCGTAGCTCAAGCCACCGCTTGCGCTGGCAACGCCCGCAGCAAAGAGCAGGGAATCCCCGGGCAAAAACGGGGTGATCACAAGGCCGGTCTCGCAAAACACAATACAAAAGAGCAGCGCATAGACCCAAACGCCATACGCTGCTATAAAACTCATCAGATGCGTGTCGATATGCACCGTGACATCAAGCAGTGTCTCAATCACTCTGAATTCCTCCTGCGCGCTTGTACCCTAAAGCGCATCCGAAAACAACTCTGCCTTCTCTTTTTCCTCCTCTGCCTGTATTCCCCAAGTATCTGCATGGCTCTGGAAGACTATAAGGTGGGCTTTCGCACCATTGGCTATTCCAATCCCGAACAAAACTTCCGCCTTGATGTCAATATCTGGTATCCCACAACCAAAAATCCCCGTGAACTCACCTACACCCCCTGGACGATTCTCGCTGCCAGGGAGGCAAAAGTGGCCAACGGACGCTTCCCTCTGCTCATTCTCTCCCATCCTTCGCCGGGTACCCGTTTCTCCTATCACGACACCTGCGCCCTGCTTGCCAAAAAAGGCTTTATTGTCGCAGCCCCTACCCATGCCGAAGACTGCATGGACAATATGCGGCTCATCTTTACCTGGGAACAATTGCGCACACGGGTTCAGGATATCAAACGCCTGATCGATTTGTTGCCCAATCACAAAGATATCGGCACATCTATTGATACCAGCAAAATCGGCGTGATCGGCGCAGGAGCCGGCGGAACCGCAGCGCTGCTGCTTGGCGGAGCAAAACCCAACTGCATCTCCTGGCCTGACTACTGCACCAAGGCCGGCAAAAAGGATGTGTACTGCAACCCCTGGGCCAGAGAAAAAATCAACACCATCTGCAAGGAATTCCCCCTGCGCAAAAGCCTGGCAGACAAACGCATCAGTGCCATTGCCCTGCTCTCGCCTTCGTTTGGCATGCTCTTTTCGCCCAGTTCCTTCAAAACCTTTCCCACGCCCCTGCTTATTCTCTCGCTTGGCAACGACACCGTGAACAACCATCTCTTCCACGCCGATGCCATTTCAGGCTATGTGCGAGAACAAAGCCGCACCCTCTGGCTGCCAACAGCTGATCTGGGCGCCTTGATGGCACCGTGTCCAGAGAGCTTAGCCAGAGAACTCCAGGAATTGTGCCGCTCTGTCACCCCCAAGCAACGCCAGACCATCCACAAACGGATGTGGGAACATCTTGCGCTTTTCTTTGCCGACGAGCTCAAAAACAAAGAAACGCCTTCTCCCAAACACTAATCAGCCACCCCCAACCCAGCACGCAACGCAATTGAGGATAGACGATGCGCTTTAGGACTATCTGTTCCGCGAGTTTTTTCTTCTCGCTTTTTTTTCTGATCGCCTTTGGCGGCTATACGTTTTTTAAGGATCTCGACGGACCAGAGGTTGTTATTACGCCCAATACCGGTCGCATATCGCAAAACGCCATGCTCTCCGTGCATGTCAAAGACCCTTCAGGCATTCGGGCTGTGCAGGTCGGCATTCGCAAAAACAATGTCTTAACCCCTGTCCACAAAGAAGAATTCAAAGAATTCTTGAAAGAACAAGTCGTCGATGTCTCCTTCAAAGATGTCCAGCTCAAAGAAGGAGCGCTTGAGCTGGAAATCCGAGCAACCGATGGTTCCAAGGCAGGCTTTGGCCAGGGAAACACCAAGACGGTTCTTCTCCCCTTCCGCTTTGACACCAAGCCACCCTATATTTCCCTCAAAACCGGTCTTCCAACGGTCAGACGCGGTGGCACTGGCATGGTGCGCTATGAGATCGACGAAGAAATCTCCATGTCCGGTGTGTTGATCGACACCTACTTTGTGCCGGGCTATCTGCAAAAAGACGGCAGCTACATCTGCTTTTTCCCCTTCCCCTATTCCATGACAGCCCAGGATTTTAAAAAGAAGATCAAAATCACTGCTGTGGATTTGGCCGGCAACGTCACGCAAAACCGCTTAAATGTCCTCGCCTACGAGCGCAAATTTAAAATCGACAAACTCGATCTGACCGACGACTTTTTAGCCACGGTTCAGGCCAAACTCGCGCACCTGTGTCCGCAAGCCACCAACAATCTCGACTGCTATCTGACCATCAACGGCCATGAGCGGATGACAAACGCACGCCGCTTACTCGAGATCGGCAAAGATACGGCACAGGCCATGCTGTGGTCTGGCAACTTTATGCGCCTTCCCCGTTCAGCAGCGAGAGCTGGCTACGCTGACCACCGACTCTTGACCTACAAGGGCAAACAGGTGGGGGAATCCTACCATCTGGGCTATGATTTTGCCTCGCTCAGAAACGCCGATGTGCCTGCGGCCAACAACGGCAGGGTTGTCTTCACCGGAGACATGGGCATCTACGGCAATCTCGTTGTCATCGACCATGGGCTCGGTGTCATGAGCCTCTATTCGCATTTAAACGAGATTCTCACCCAAAAAGGCGACATCGTGGAGAAGGGCAAAATTATCGGTCGCACAGGCACAACGGGTCTGGCCTTTGGGGATCATCTCCATTTTGGCATACTGGTTGCCGGCATTGAGGTGACACCGCTTGAGTGGATCGACCCCAAATGGATCCGCGACAATATCACCGGCAAACTCCAACCTGCCCCCCAAAATCCCTGAGTATTTGAACTCTACCCCTTGTCAAGGATACGTTTGATTTTTAGGCTCCCTTCATTGAGACATCCGTATTTCCTGTTCCCATACGACATTGCTGGTCGTGTTTGTTCCGCTCAGGACAAATCATATATTGCGCTCTCTTTTTTCAAAAAGCACGCCAGAGCTCGAAGACTCTTTTTGACGCACAGCCGAAAAGCCAAAGACATTTCCCCCCCGCCCCGAAAAGGAGCGGGAGGGAAATTGCTCAAAGAGCATGCCTGAGTA
This sequence comes from Desulfovibrio sp., assembly GCA_017450275.1. GTDB lineage: Bacteria > Desulfobacterota > Desulfovibrionia > Desulfovibrionales > Desulfovibrionaceae > Desulfovibrio. The sequence goes on from JAFSVD010000011.1 coordinate 12,992, forward strand.
ATGCTGACAGGCGGAAACGGCGTGGTTCTCTTGCGCACTAATCAGACTGTGTCCACCTGGAAGGGCAAGAATTTTGAGATCCTGTTTTCCGTGTCCGTACTCAAGGAGGAGAGCAGCTCGTGTCCATTTTTGAGGGGTCTAAAAATCTTTGTGTCCACACGTATGGGTATACATCGCAATTTGTTGTTGCGACGAATTTGGTGCATCTTCTTTTTGACTGGAAGTTTGGACGGAAGAGGGCGAAAAAAAGAGAAAAAGCAGCTGGAATTTGCTCCGCAAGTCCTTGCAGATCAAGGTTTTTCCCCCTCATTTCGCACAAACGGGCAAAACTGCGTTTTTGTCTTTGTAGCCTCCCTTTTTTGAGGAAGATGGCGATTTCTGTAGACCTTAGAATTGAAAATAGATTTGAAGTTCTTTTCCTGATAAGAAGTTCCCGAAATCCGGGCATTGCAAAATATATCGTCGTGGAAAATGGACATCCCGAAAAGAGCTTTTTTTCTCTGTGGTGCCTAAACCCTAGCAACCACGCCACTTTGTGCCTCCCAAAAAGCATTTTTTCGGCAGAATTCTGTCTCAAAAAGAGGGGAGAGAAAAAACGAAAATCTTGAAAATCCGTATAGAATCTGGCATTTTGGCTCTGCCCTCCTCGCATGAGGCGGCTCCGGGCTCGGAGGTTGTGACAAGAAGCCATCGACGCTACCGCGGAATCAGTAGCATCGCTCGCATGAGGCGGCTCCGGGCTCGGAGGTTGTGACTAAACGACCTCACTAGTACTGTGTTTTCTAGATTCGTGTGTAAAAATATGGTAGAGGGGACTCCGTATTTCTCAAGAACGTTCTGCGTAAAAGATACACATGAACTTGGGGAAGTCAGTACTAGTCAGACATGGGCGTGCTCGACTCGATCCAATAGCTCACAGATTCAGGAAAGGAGAAAACAATGCATACAATGACAGAAAAAAATAAAGCCATCTCCATTTGAAGAAGGCTTTAAGATACTTAGAATGCCACAAAATGATCAAGATTCCAAGGACGTCACATCAAAAAAGTAAAAATTAGCCGGACTAGGGACTTACACCCATTGGAATAAACGCATGCCAAGCGCACAAAAAAGGCCTGGCAATGGCCAAGCCTAAGGAAGAGAGTGCTTTGTGCTAAAAAGCCGACACAATGCCTTTATGCACAAGCCCTTGTTCGATAAAGAGGTTTATCTCTTCCGATTGCAAGGCAGCCAAAGGATGCAGACCAAAACTTGACAGCACTTTTTAAGCTCGCCCTGGTAACCCGTGAGGAGATATAATAAAAGCAATTCAAACGGTTACTCTTCGTTTACAATTTTATATTTTTCTTTTATCTTGTTAAATTTTTGAAACAGTATATACCCATCTTTTTGCAACCTTCCAACTACAATTCCTGGCTGCACTGATATTTTTTCTGCAAAGGTTTTAATACTATCAACAGTAAACGATTTCTGTTTACAAAATTCTGCGAATTCTCTATCTGGAATAAGGGTGTTTCGTGCAAAGTCATCAGCCTTCTGTTCGTCCTCTTCGGTGATTTCGCCATTTTTATTGAGATCACCGTTCAATATATGCCCTATTTCATGGAAGAGGCTGAACCAAAATTTGTCAGCGTCCTTCCCTCGAGTAGAAAGGCAAATGACTATTTTCTTCTCATCATAAAAACTCAACGCATGTAAATATAATCCAGATAAATGCGAGAGAAAGACTATTGCTATCCCACAATGAGCCAATGTATCAGATAAAATCGGACAGAATTCATTCGGCTTTTTTAAAGACAGCTTTCGAAGATGCACAATTTCATCTTTTAGTTGCTGCATGTCGATTTTTTCTACTTTTACTTTGCGTGCTTCAATTCGAGCTTTTTGAGCCCATGCAAAAACAGCAGGGATCGTCTTTTCTGTTTTCTTAAGGCATCTGCAGGCAATCGGTAAGGATCTGTCATTCAACATTTGCGAGAGGCTGCATGTATCAAAGTACTCTCTTAAAATTTTAACATTTTCTTCTTTTGTCGAGCCTTTCCTTACCCAATTTTGTTTTTGCATCTCCATTAATGGAAATTTTCTTATAAGCTGCATGTCGATTTCTAAATTCACCTTATCAATGGTTTCTACATATATTTTTTCTAATCGTTCCCAAAAAATTTTCGGAATCCCTAAAATGCATTCAAGTCGAGAGGCTATATCAGATGTTATGGGCAAAGTTCCATTGAGAAGTCTATTTATGTATGAAGGTTGCATTTCCATTTTTTCAGCGAATATTTCCTGGGACATTCCTTTTGTAGAAAGCTGTTCTCGAATTGTTTCTCCCGGAGGCACGGCAATATATGTCTTACTTTGTATCATAACCGAGACCCCAATTTAATGATAATCAGTTATTTCGATAATTTTTACTATCCGCACATACTCTTTTTCATTTTTCACAAAAAGCATTCTAAAGGGATGAACAAGATCTACTGCATATTGATCCTTCTTTTTTCCTTTTAGTCGGTGACAGCGTCCAATCTGGTATTGTATCAAATATTCAACTGATTCAGCAGATTTAATTTCATTGATTCTTTGTTGTATTTTTTTCTGCCATTTCTTTGCCGTACTCTTTTCTCGCTTTTTCAGCAACAGTGCAAATTGCTTTAAGTTGCTTACTTTTAAATATCACTAGCAAGTACAGCTCCTTAAAATACGTTCAACTATTCAGCAAGTGATGCATCAAGCATTCGCTTTTATTACGATTACACATGTATTACCCTTCGAGACGTTTATTGCACCGGCGCCCTCAAAATAGCTTCTAAAATCACTATTGTGGCGTTCGGCTAAAATCCCCCAAAAAAACCTCGTATCGCTTGTATATCAACCATCTTCCGTTCTCGGCAATCACACTGAAGTGAAGCACTGAAAGAAAGCATATTGGATCATAGGTTGAGGCTTTTTCCTATGGTGTGCTCATCTCGTCCAATAGACTTGATTACAGTGCGATTGCATTTACTTTAAATCACAATATTTGATGTTTTATTATTATTTATTCAATAATTTATAAATATCAATAAAATTTAACATTTACTTTATTCAGGTTAGTTTTATATCATATATGATATAGTATTCTGTCTAG
>JAFSVD010000012.1 GCA_017450275.1 Desulfovibrio sp.
ACCAACGTTTATTTCTGGGCAAATGGCTACCCACTTTGTCCGCATCTCTGTGGGATCAGGGGGAAGGAATTCAACCTTAAAATCTGCCATCTCAAGCACAGTTCCCATAGACACCTCCAGACAGAACACTCTCAAGGGAATGAAGACATTCCCTCACACCCTACACGGTTTCGATTCCCCCCTCAACCCCGCGTCTTCTCGGATCCCGGCGCAGCACCCTATGCTCAGCCATTTTTACTTCTTGGTGACAACCTTGAAGGTCACTTCATGGCCAGGATTTTCTCTGACCAAAAGCTTCTTGACTTCATCGATCATCATATTGTTGTCGAGCGCTGCTTGGAGGCAGTCGTTACACAAAACCTTACCATCAAGATACGCAACAACACGGGCTTGCTTTCTTCTCATGACATTCTCCTCATGGTTTAAGGATCGTTACTGTCGATTTTTCTACCCAGCCTAGGATTGAATCCCAGGCTGTAAGAAATATCGACATCCTATGGCAAAGGATGGTTAAACTTTTTGCCTTCAAGATAAAAACCTCTCCGGTTCTTCTTCACTTCATCCCCCCAAAATTCTAGCTCTCTTTGCCATTTTTTGGGGTTTTCTTCGCCGGTTGCGTAAACCACATCCTTTCTACCGAATGCCTCCCGGAGTTCATGGAGGGCCATAAAGGCATCACCGCTTTCGAGGTTTTTGTCTATCTCGTATCTGAACCTCAGCGTGTAGTACTCTTCATCAAACTTATCGTAAACAAAATAATTCATCGCCATAACATCTACCTCGCAGACCACATTATATTATATAAGCAAAAAGCCTCCACCTATTAGGCAGAGGCTTTTTTTGTTTCACACCTACGCCGCTTGAATGTAAAGCCATTGCGCCATGCCGAATCTGAACCCCGACAGCTCAACAGGCATATTGTGTTGGGAAGCAAATTCAATGGCTGCATCAACAGCTTTTTGCGGAATATTTATTGTGGCACTCGAAAGATGGTATCTAAAAACACCCTCGCTTGTTTCCTTCAAAGAGACCGTCCAGTAATGCTTTCCGAATTCGTAGTACAAGTCATCCCTGGTCTTTGTTTCTCTCTTGAAGAGCCAGTAATTTTCATTGCCCGGGAGTCTCTTGCTCGTTGTGGCAAAACCCCACCAGGAATTGCCCCAATAAACAACAGTCTCGGAAAAGGATTGCATGTCGTCAGCCTTCTTTTGAAGTAAATCAAGGCCAAGAATGCGATTGAATTCCATCGCCGCGTCCTTTTGAACGCCCGATATCGTCATATCAAAAACGGTTGTGACATGCTTCATGTAGTCGTTACCGTTGCAGACCGCGTCGTAATTGGAGATATTTTGCAGTTCCATAATGCCCCCATTATGGTTAGCTGTTTTGATTGCAAAGTAAAAGGAGTGCTCACAAACAAGCCTTGTGGCCACTCCTTTTACTTGGAAAGCAATAAAAAAGCCCCTCTCCTGAGGGGCTGGAAAGTAATGTTGCTACAAAAGTCAATCGCGGAATCGGAGCCATCCTTTTTTGACCGCGAACAGGGTAACTAAAGCGATTCCACACAGAGCTAAGTAATACCATCCTGCTAAATTCATTTCTATTCTCCTGCTATGGCGTCGCCTACCAACAGAAATAGACAGCCTGCAATAATCCCCAGTCCAACGGCCGGAATTGCATGTTGAAATGCGGCCGTAGCAATGAGCGCCACACCAAGCATGGCGCATACGTTAGACCAGTATTTTTTCTTCATACTCTCCTTATACAGCCAGAGGGGTAAAACTTCAAGGCTCCAGTCCGGGTGGCCGCGCATGCGCAGCTTTTTCTCACCGTCTCTCCACGCCACAGACCTCAACGCCCATCCTCGTAGCTGATGGAGAGAGTATGAACTATTTTTGTTAGCTAGTCAATAAAAAGTTTAACTAAAATGGTTTTTTTGAGATCACGAATTTTCGATGCTCCCTACAGTCTGTGCAATGACGCGTTCTGGGATGAGGTCTAGAGCGAGACATATATCGACAAAATCTCCGAACAGTAGACGCTTTGGCTTCCCGTTTACTTGTGGCTTTCTCAGGCGGTTCACATTCATCCTCGCATTTGCAATCGGCAAATTTGGATAGAGGCGCCGCGCCAAGTCATCAATGGTCATTTTTTTTTCAAGGCGCCTGGCCTCAAAGACCTCGACGACCTTTCTTTCGAGCGCAACCTTCATTGTTTCTTCCATAAAGCCCTCCTGATTCAGGAGAGACACTACCATCTCAAATAGTTCCATGCAGCACCTCAAAAAAATTGCTTGCATGTAAACTAAAATAGTTCTATTTACAAGTCAACGCCACCGCGCAGGCCTTTAGCCCGCGTCATGGGGCTGGGGCAGGACAAAAGAAAAGCCCCTCGTAGGAGGGGGGCTTGAGCTTACCTTATACAGCCAGAGGGGTAAAAGTTCAAGGCTCCAGTCCGGGTGGCCGCGCATGCGCAGCTTTTTCTCACCGTCTCTCCACGCCACAGGCCTCCACGCCCAAAGCGTGCTGATACAGAAGGACGTCTTTGAAGCGATGTTTGCGAATTCTTCGCAGGGGGACTTGTTTTTTGGAAGGGTTATATTATATATGATGTGTCAAAAAGAATAAAAACCGGAGGTGGTATGCGATTTTTTTGTGTGTGGCTGGCCTGTGTCTTTGTCTTGTGGAGTGGGATCTGCTCAGCCGATCCTGGGGAAGAGGCCTTTGTGCGGCTTTTGGAGTCGGTTCCGAGCACACAGGCTGCCAAACCCAATGCGCGAATACGCGTGCTTCGCACAAGCGCCAAGGCCTATGGCTTTCAAAAAGGCTTTCAATGGCAATACCAGCGATATCTGGATGGCGTTGAGCGGCTTGGGCAGCGTTTTGCCACGGTCTTTGATTTCAGGCGACTGCTTTTGGCGGACAAGGTGGTGCCACCGGTTGTTGTGGCGGTGGGCTCTGCCACAGCCATTGCGTCGGATACTCTCGCAACGAGCTTTCGCAAGCAATACCGCATCATAGCGCCGGCTCGCATGGTGGCAGAGCCCCCATCCCACTACGACTACCTGCTCAGCACCATGGATGTTGTCCAGCCGCCAGCCAGGCTTTTGCCCAAAACAGCGCAGGAAAAGCAGCAGTGGAAAGAGGCCTTGCACGAGGGCTGGGTGGAGGGACTGGCGCATGCCAAAACCGTCTTTGATGCGAATATGGAACGTTTGCTCAGAGACTATCGGGGCATTGTGCGTTTTCGTCTGCTCGAAAAAGAGGGACTGATTGCGTCTCCGAGCATAGCCAAGGGGGGCTTGGATTCGGAGGTGTCTGACACGGTCTTGACCGTGGATCCTTCGGTTGTGCGCATCACAGCCCCTGGCCGTTTTACCAAGCGAGGTTCTCATGAGTGAGTTGCTGTATCCGGGTCTTTTGCGTCATACGGTGAGTCTTTCCATGCTCGATGATTTTTTGTTGTGGGCGGTTGGTATGGGTGCTTCTGACATTGTGCTGAGAGCTGAGGATCCGCCGTGGATCCAAAAAGATGGGGTGTGGCACGCGACCAGCACGGTCTTTTGTCTTACGCAAGGGGAAACCCAGATGCTGACCAATGCTTTGTCTGGGCAGGAGCACAAGGCGGGCAATGTGCAGCGGGGCATGAGCGCGGATTTTGCCTACAGTCTTCGTCCGCCCAACACCAAGGTCATGCAGCGCTTTCGGGTGAATGTCACAGCCACCAACGTTGGTCACTATATTGTTCTACGCCCCTTACCCCGTGTCTTGCCCCGGCTTGAGGATCAGGCTTTGCCGAAGCATCTGTGCGCGCAGTGTTTTCCGGACAATGGCTTGGTGGTGATCGCAGGGGTGATGGGCAGTGGCAAGTCAACGCTTTTGGCAGCCTTGCTCCACGCAGCCATTTGCAAAAAGGCCTATGGCGGTCTTGGTATTGGTCGGCAGGTGTTGACCCTTGAGCAGCCCATTGAATTCGATCTGACATCCTTGCCCTGTCATCAGCGTTCCGCTCCGCTTGCCCAGTCTGAGGTGGAACGCCACATCAGCTCGTGGCCGCATGGGGTGCGCTCCATGACCAGGCGCAAGGGGGAGATCGTCATGCTCGGCGAGGCACGGGATGAGGAAACATTGGCTGCCATGCTGTCGATCGTTGAGCAGGGGGTGACGTGTTATGCCACGGTGCATGCCGAAGACGTTGCCAAGACCATCCCCCGCATTGTGAACACCTTTCCCCAAGACGAGCGCGAAAGTCGAGCCCTCAGTGTCTATGCGCATCTGCGTCTGATCCTCCACCAGCGTCTTGTGCCCCACAGGGATCCATCTCTCGGTCGTATTGCCTTGCGGGAATACGTGATCGTGGATGAGGCTTTGCGCAGGGAGCTTTCTGCTCATCCCTTTGCCCGCTGCATCCCTTTGCTGCGCAAAGCCATGCAGCGTCAGGGGCAAAGTATTGTCGACGATGTCACTGCCAAGTTCGCCCAGGGTCTTGTTTCTGCGGAAACCTATGATCGCATTCTGCGTGAGCAAGAGGGGCACAGCAAAGGAGGAGGGGATGGCAGCGCAGTGGCGTGATACGGCGCGTCCTGTCCGTTTTTTCTGCTTCGATGCCAGGGTGTGTCTGTGCATCGGTGTCTGGGCCTTCCATATGTGTATCGAGACCTTTCTTGTGGCGTGTTGCGGCATATTCGTGTTTGGTCTGCTTTCCTTGTGCGGATGCGACTCGCTTGGCTTTGCGATCAAACGTGTGATTGGTCTCAACCGTCTTATTGAGCCGCAGTATTGGAACAATCGGAGGGTGTTATGGTAGGGCTTGTGGCTTTGCTCGTGTTTTCGTGGCTCGTTGCGCCAGCCCCCAGCCTTGGCGCTCCCCATGCGGATGCAGGGGCAGTGATCGCCAAGCAGGAGAACTTTTCGCTTGCGCCGGGTTCTTTGTGCGCGCAGCTGGAGGTGTGGTGTTTGCGGGCACACTACCAGCTCGTATGGAAGCCTGACTGGGATGTCAAAATGCGCGCTCACGCTGCCTACGGCGACGATTTTGTCGAGGCGCTGAAGACGCTCTTTCTGCGCATGCGGCATCAGGGACTTCGGCTTCGGGCAACGCTCTTTCAAGGGAATAGGACGCTCTATGTTACGGGAGAATAAGCTGGCCGCATGGGCGGTCTTGGGATGTGTGGGTCTCTGCGGCTGTGCCCAGGCAGTGCCTGCGGCGTACGAAAAGGCTGTGGCAGGCTACGCAGCGATGGGCAAGGAATCGGGGATGCAGGTTGTGGCGGAGAGCTGTCTTCTTGGGGAAACCGTGCCGCTTGTCGAAGATACCTTTTTGGCAAAAGCCGTGGTTTTGCGCATGCAGGGGGATGTTGCTTCTGTCTGCACAGCCTTGATGCGTCTTGGTGACTGTCAGGTCAGCTTTGTGCCCGAGTCTGGGGACGAGGCCAAGGAGAGCAATCCCGTGCTCACGCTCGATTATACAGGACCTGTGCGTGGGCTTTTGGATACCATAGCCGCCCAGTCTGGCTATGGCTGGGAATACAATCAAAAGCCTCCGCGCATTGTCTTTGCCAAAACCATGGTCAAAACCTTTGTGCTGAAGACAGCGCCTGGCAGCGTGCGTTTTGGCACGCGGGTCACCAACCAGAGTCGAGAAACCGATCATGGGCGGCATTTCAGCCAGAACACGGTGCAGCATGCCACGGCAAGCGCCCAGATTGCCCAGGACTACCAGGGGGATCTGAGCTTTGACGCCTTTGGCGACACCGTGGCAGCGGTTCGGGGCATGCTCACCAAGAAGGGCGTTGTTGCGGGCAATCCCGCTGCAGGCACGATTGTGGTGCGGGATACGCCGGAGTCGCTCAGGCGCATTGGGCAGTATATCGAGCAGATGAACGCGCTCTTTGCCCGGCAGGTGGCCATGAAGGTGCATGTCTACGCGCTCGAAACAAGCGACGATGCGCGGGTGGGTTTTGATGTGAGCGCCTTGCTCCCCAAACTCAGTGTGGGAGCAAACCACGCGCAAATGGCCTTGGGTGCCCTTGCCAGGGGATCTGGCCTGGGGACAGCGCAGGCGCTTGTTTTGGATGGTCAGCTCGCAGGCTCTGAGGCCATGCTCACTGCTTTGAAGGAATTTGGCTATGCCCGGCAGATCACCTCAGCCGGCATTGTCACCTTGAACAACCAGCCAGCACCGGTTGAGGCCATCCAGAAGGTCAACTATCTGGCTGGGCAGACCACAGAACGCACCGACTACGGCACAGAGACCTCCTTAACCCCTGGCGAGGTCACAACCGGTTTCAGCATGACCATCACCCCCCATATTATGGATGGGGGCAGGGTGGTTCTGCAATACAATGTCCATCTGGCAACCCTCGATGCCATGGACACCTTTGAGAGCAAGAACAGTCATATTCAATTGCCCAGGGTCTCGACACGGGCTTTTTCACAAAAAGCCAGCATGATGATGGGGCAGACCTTGGTGTTGGCGGGTTTTCAGCACGCCAAGGAGTCTGCTGCCAACAATACGCGTCTCCTTGGTTTTGGTCGCACCAAGACCAAGGAATCCTCCATGCTCATTGTGACCATTGCGCTCGATGAGGCGGGAGCCAGGGAGAGGGTATGAGCGGTCTTGTGCAACGCCCGTTGCGATGGGTACGCGTGCGCGGTCGCCCATGGTGTGTTGGTTTTTCGTGGTGGCAGGTTGAGAAAGGGCTTTTGGGCGGACTCGACAGCGCTGATCTGTGGCAATGTCGATGGGGTGGGCAGGTGGGGCTTGGCATGGGCACGGATTGGCATGCGCCAAAAGAGAGCCGCAGTCTCGCTGTGTGGTGCGCTCGCAAGCATCGAGCCAATGTCTTGATTTTGCCGCTGCACGATGTCTTTGGGGAGGAATTTGTATGGCTCTATGTGCGTTTTGGGGAGACCTTGATCCCTGTTGTGTGCGACAGCTGTGTGCCGAGTACGGAAGAGGCCGAGCGTGCTGTTGCCGCTGTTGCGGATACGCTCAACACGGGCGACATGGAGGTTGTGTGTGCCAGCAGCGTGGCCGAAAGCCTCAGTCTGCTTGAAAGCCTTCCTCTGTGCTTGTGGGGGGGACGGATTCGTGCTGGCTGCGCAAAAGCCAGCCACAAAAAATACCTCCTCGCGGGATTCCTTGGCGCGAGTCTCTGTATAGGCTCTGCCTTCTTTTTTTCGCCCCAAGCGCCGCCACAAAGGGTGATCAACGAGCCCCTCCCGCAACAAGGGGCGTGCGCCTCCACGCTTTCTGCCATACTCCCCGATCTTTTGGCCAAGCCAAACACCGTGTCTGGCTGGCATTGTACGAGCATCCAGCTTGCGGTGGGGACTGGCAGGCAGGATGACGGAGCCTTGCGTATTCCCCTCACGCTCACCATACGCTATACCAAGACCCCGTTTTCCCGCTTCGATGCTTTGCCAAAGGAGGCTGTCGTGGCTTCTGATGGCAAGACGCTGACAACAAGCTCCTCCCTCTTTATGCGGGAAGCGTGTCCCCACGAAAGCCTTGCCGATGGAGCGACAATACCCCACAAGCTCTTTGCGCTTGCCAATCGCTTCCACACACAGGTTTTGATCCGCAAGCGCGAGGTGGTCTTTCCCACAATCGCTTTTGGGGCATTGCGGCCGCTTCTTGTCGATTTAGCAGCGATCGGAAGGGTTCGCGTTGTGCGTATGCGCTGTATGGGGGGCTCATGGCGCCTTGAGGGCGTGATCCAAACAACGTGAGGGTGGTCTTGCTCCCTTGCCCAAGAATGCGTATAGTGACAAAAAATACCCATATTGGCCATTGCAGAGCCCATACCTCTTCTTTCTTGACGCACAGACTTTGTTTTACTCAAGATAGGGAGAACATATGTACTCGCGTTCCATAGGCACGGAGGGGTATGACATTCTTAAAGACGCTCCTCGCCACGTTGTGGATACTCCTTCTGCCCGTGTTGACAGACCCTCGAAAACTAGGTACAGCTATTTTTGCGGATTTCCGCAAAAAAATAAAGGAATATTTCGAGGTTACACATGAACTATGGTTACAGACGGCTTGGGGTGGATGAAGCAGGGGATGAACAGCTTGCTTCGCTTTTCCTGTCGCCGGATGCGATATATACAGAACAATGCTCAGGTGAGGTAACGGATCGACCGGCGTTTGAGGCGCTGGTTGCGCGGCTTGAGCCGGGTGACACGGTGTATGTCCACAGTTTGTACAGACTTGCGCGGGATGTGCAGCATTTATTGGTGGCGATCAGAGCTATCACGGCTAAAGGGGCGTGTGTGCACTTTGTGGAAGAGCATTTGTGCTTTTCCGATGACAGCGCCAATCCCACCAACACATTGCTTTTCCAGATTTTTGGGGCATTGAAGGACTGGGAGCAGGCCTTGCAGCTCGAACGCGAGGCGGAAAAGGGGCTGCTTGCCAAAAAAGCAGGTCGGGGCAGACCGTCGAGTGTCACCGAAGAGCAGCGGGAACAGGTGCGCATGGTTTTGCGCAAGGATATGCGCTACAATGTGGCGAGGCTGAGTCGAGAGACCGGTGTTCCTGAATCCACCTGCCGCGTGATCCGTCTCAGATTGCAGAAAGACGAACATGGTGTGTAAGAGGATGAAAATGTTTTGTGTGGCAAAACAAGGCACTGGGCACCTACACCCGGATGGTGTGTGAGAAAACGCCCCCACCTGGAGAGGTATGGGGCTCCTTGCAAAATACGATGAAGGAGCAGCATTATGGAATACGGATTCGTGAGGGTTTCCCCCCTTCTCTCAGAAACACCCGAAAGTGGCATTCAGAAACAGCTTGCGGGCATTGATCTGCCCGAGGATCGGATTTTTATCGACAAGAGCAATGCCTCGGACAAAAAGAGAGCCGTCATTGCCACGATGTTGAACACGCTGACAGCGGGCGATGTGCTCTATATCGGCAGTTTTGATCGTCTGGCCAGGAAGCTGACGGATTTCGTGGAGATTTTGATGACAATCCTTGAGAAAGATGTGCGTGTCCATTTTTGTCAGGAGAATCAGGATTTCACGAACAAAGACAGCACGATACTCCATTTCTTCCATGCCGTGAAAAGTTTCATCAACGCCGATTTAAAGGAACGCCAGGCGGAAGGCATTGCCAACGCCAAGTTGGCTGGCGTGCAGATAGGGCGCCCCTCCTTTGTGACCGAGAAGCAGAAAGAAGATGTGCGCAGACGCCTGCGCGAAGAAGACCGGCAAAGTGTTGCTGAAATCAGCCGTCTGACCGGAGTGCCGCTTTCCTCCTGTTACAGGATCCGCAAGGAAATCGAATTGGAGATGGCGAAGGAACGCCAAGCAAAGAGTGGCAAGTAAGATAATAAGACGCCAAGCGCCCTCTCTCCAGACGAGAGAGGGCGCTTGGCGTCTCAAGAAGCGTGTGCCCATGCCCACAATGTCAAATCCTTGGGCAGTCAGGGGCAAAGCAGAGGCGATGCTCTCAAAGGGAGCCAGTCAGGATGCAGGGGGGCTTTGTTTGGCTGCTGCGAGTGGATGATCAGGGAGAAGAAGGTCGAGAACGTTTTATCCCTCAATTTTTTTTCGTGCAAGAGAATACCATCTTATCCTTGATACTTCTTTTTATTGGTACCAACACAATAAAGACCATAATATTATTCTGTTGCTATTTTTTAGTGAATCAATAATCTTTTGTATGGAAGATTCATCTTTTTCCCCTTTGAGCAACGTATCCGTGGTGGGGGATGATCCCCATCGCAGAGAGGGGCTGCCATGGGTTTGGGTGGCTTTTTTTTTTGAGGGGGAGGACTAATCATTTTCTTTTGGCTGCCGATAAGAGAGTATATCCCTGGAGGCTCCCATCGGAACAGCCTGTGCCTTGTGCTCTTGTTTGCAGGTGTATCACAAACCATCTTGCCAAACTATCACAAAATTGCTATAGTCTGTTTGGCCTCCGAGCGTGCAAGGAGCCCCTCTCACAACGGGGAGAGGCCACAAGGAAGGAGCGTTTTTCGCGAACACAATATACTATAGGATAGTATTTTAGTATACTTTGCAATAGTTTCTATGGTGTTCATACTTTACAAGGAGGTAAATATGGATCCTCTCGGAACAGCACTGAATGCGGGCATGGCGCAGGCGGAGATGGCGCAAGCACAAACCCAGGCAGCAATGCAGGTTTCTTTGCAGAAGCAGAGCCTGAATTTTCAAGCCGATATGGCTGCGTCTCTTATCAATGGCTCGCTCGACGCCGGTGCGAGAAATGCACTGCTCGCCCAGCAAGGCATTGGGCAGAATTTGAACGTAGTCGCGTAACGCGAGTCGTGTGACGCAGACAAAGGGAGGGCTTTGGGCTCTCCTTTTTTTTTTTGCGCAAAACAAAGACCGTCCAGAAGGACGGTCTAGTACTGCATACAACAGATGGAATCCAAATGGCGGTTCAGTATGCCGCCACAGAAAGAGATACTATTGCCGCGAATTTTGTCAAGCCAGTGCCTTGCTTTGGCCGTTGGTGGATTGCTTACGTGGGGCAAACGGCTGCCTGTTGAAAGCCTTATTCTACGCCATGTTTTTCATCTCCTTTTTCCGAGGCACATGTTTCAGGCACATGGCCGAATTTCGGGAGGCTCTCTATGGCCTCCTTTTTTTGTCTGTCCATGACGTACTGGTAGTGGGTAAGAAGCATAACGGGATTGGAATGCCCCATCAATTTTGCGACCGTGCCAACATCGACACCGGCCGCGATTAGCTCAGTACCAAAGGCATGTCGCAGATCATAGGGTCTTATCCTGCGCTCAATGCCTGCCCGTTTAAGAGTAGCATGCCATCCGGTGCTGATATCGGCTACCTTCTTGCCTTTGAAATCTGATTTTTTACGATTTTCTACGTAAAATGTTTCTACGTAAAATAGCCTGTGTATAGCTTTGTTCCAATTGAGCAATAACCGGGATTTACGAGATTGAATCCCGGTCGGTCAGCCAGAATCTCACAGCCTCTATGGCCACATCCAAGGGGGGGATGGATTAAACTTTAAAAGTAATACAAGAATGTGCTGGCTCTTTATCAGCGAGAGATTAGATCTGTTTAACGATATGATTTAATATTTTATTTGCGTAATTAGTTTTGTTTTATATCTTTATGTATTAAAAACTCAATAAGATATAAAAAATATGTATATTATCTTATAGTGTGCTCATATTGAAACAATATATCTATAATAAAATTAATATTCCATTAACTTTATTAGTTATATTCATTGTGTTGACTTTTTTGGCACGTTTTTTAGGATTGTTTCTTCTTTCAAATTCTTTTTTAATAGTTTTTGGTAAACATTCATATGGAACTTCAATATCACAGGATCTACAAATCTCTACTTGTTTCATAGTAAATATTGTCATATAAGCAGGTTGATTTGGGTATTGACTATATCTAATTATTTCCATTTCATCTAACATATCTAATGTTGATGAATATTTATCAGAAAGTGATTTTCGCCAAATATTTTTAATATATGAAATTGGAATAAGACCAGTAAATGCAATAAAAGATCGGCCATTTTTACTAGTCTCTATTGAATTCCTTTGAACATAAAAGCTCATTTGATTCTTTAAAGTATAAAAGCATTTTTCTTGTTCATCTCTCTTTCTGTACTGTTCAAGAGCTTCTTTTGGCGTTTTATTGACGTTATACATTAATGACGAAAAAAATCCACATCTCGATTTTTCTTTTTTAATTTTTTCACTGCATTCACAAAATGTTATACCACATGTATTACCATTAGAGTCTTTTCTTTCACTAACTCTAAAGTATTCAAAAAAAGCATTGTATTTTTTATATCAGATGGTACAAACTTTTCTTCTATAGCTTTTTCGAGAATTGTTTTTTCTTCAAGGATTTTATTATTAATTAATCCTATTTTGTTTAGTCTAATAGAAATATCTAAGAAAAGATTTGCTTTTAGACCTTCAATTTTAATTTCAGTACCATCGGTGAGTGTCAAGGTAGTTGCGAGTGGGTATTATTACAATTCGAGAGGTTGATTGCAATGGGGTGAGTGACGTCATTTTTGTCGAAATCAGTGCGATTGCATTTACTTTAAATCACAATGTTTGATATTTTATTATTATTTATTTAATAATTTATAAATATGGCTCTATTACGAAATTGTAGTGATTGGCTTCAGTTAAAAAAATAATGAATTCCAAATTTAACTCTATAGTGTTTGGAGGATATTTTTTTAAAAAATGATCGCTTATCCATGGGAAAAATTTTTCTTG
>JAFSVD010000013.1 GCA_017450275.1 Desulfovibrio sp.
GCATCACAGGCATAGCCAAATCTAAAGCCTGGATAGTTCTCGGCTACTAAGGAAACATCTAAAGCATTCAAGAACCGCCGTGATGCGAGAACCGCACGTCCGGTGGTGTGGGAGGAGGGGGCAACCCCTCCTACCCGATTTAGTCTTTGGCTGGTTTTTGGCTGATAAGAATGGGGTGGCCTAGATGGAGGCTTTCGAGAATTTTCAGCAATTCCTTGGTTTGGGCGGCATTGCCTCGCATTTTGATCTGAATCAAGAGGAGGTTTCCTTGCCGTTTCATATAGGTGCGCAGGCCTCGGCCTTCGAGGCGCTGCCTGAGGGCGTCAGCGGCATCGTCGCCTTTCACCGCTGCAACCTGGTAGACATAGTCGGTGAGACCAGAGGGTTTAGGGAGGATGATGGCAGGGGCGTCTGTTTCTTTTTTGGGGAGCTCTGGTTGCGGGACGGGTTTAAATTGGGTTTTGGGCTCTGTGAGCATGTTCGAGTTGCGCAGAACGCGGGAAAATTCCAGTTCCCTGGCCGAAAGAATACCAGGACTTTCGCTGGGTTCTTCCTGCTCCTTCTCCTTGGGCTCTTCGGCTTTGAGGGCAGACTGGTAATACTCGTTTTCCGCGCTTTTGCGTCCGCTCATAACCCCACCCACATAGGCCAGTGCCACGGCACACAGAACGACAATGCACAGGACAACGAGATTGCTCGGTTTGAGGGTGACGACTTGTTCCTTGGTCTCGGTGGTTTGAGGGTGCTCCATAGCGTGGTGTGCCGTTTAGCTGAGGTTGGGAGAGGCTGTATGGTGTTTTTTGTCGGCAACCGCTTTCCTGATCCATGCGTACCACGGATCAAAGCCCGTGTTTTGGGTTGAAGATACGGGGATTGTGCACAGATCGGGATTGTTGCGCGTGGCATAGTGGATGGCCTTGTCCATGGAAAAATCCACATAGGGCAGAAGGTCGGTCTTGGTGATGAGCAAAACCTTGGCCAGTTGGAAGAGCAAGGGGTATTTTTCGGGTTTGTCATCGCCTTCGGTGACACTCAGAAGCGCGATTTTTGCGTCTTCACCCAGGTCAAATTCCACAGGGCAGACCAGGTTGCCCACGTTTTCAATGATCAGGATGTCGAGGTTATCGAGGGTGAGATTGTCGAAGCAGTTTTGGATCATGCTGCTCTCAAGATGGCATCCGCCCTCGGTGTTGATTTGCACCACCTGAACCCCGCTTTTGGCAATGCGTCTGGCGTCGTTGTCGGTTTGGAGATCGCCTTCAATCACGGCAATGGAAAATTCCTTGGCTAGATCCGCCAAGGTGTGCTCGAGCACGGTGGTTTTGCCGGCACCAGGGGAACTGATCATGTTGAGCGTGAGAATGCCACGTTTGGTCAGCTGTTCCCGCACTTTGTGCGCCCGTTTTTCGTTGCTTTCAAAGACACTTCGAATAACCGGAATTTCCATAGGGACTCCCGAATCTTTTCGCGTTTGAAAAGACTGTATGGTTGCAGTATTGCCCTTCTGGCAGAAAAGAGGCATCTGCCATCGTGCTCCTTTGGGCAAAGGACGTTCTGGACAAGGCATAGATGGTATTATGAGAGGGGAAGAGAGAAAGTCAAGCAAAGGGGTGCGCAGGTCTCGGTGTGATCGTGTCTTTTTCATGACTATTCATAGAAAATCGATATTTTCTGTATTTTTACTAAAGAACGAGGCAGCTTGCCTATATTCTTTTTTTTGTGCTATACAGAGACAAATCACAATACCCGTGGATACGCCATGCTTTTGTGTGCGCGGGTACCAGTTGAAGGGGTCGTATGCAGCCAAAAGTCAAATTCATGGGGGTCTATTCCACAAAGCAGCGGAAAAGTCCTCAGCGGTCGGCGAAGCCGACAAAGGAATACTTTTTTGTTTGGCAGGTGCGCGACGAAAATGAAACCTTTATCCACGTGCAGGAGATCGACAATACCTATACCCCCAAGGGCAAGGTTTTTGCGATCGACCAAACGACGTTAAGTTATTTCACCTTTGAGCCATCGATTCTGGCGGTTCCTCTGACGCGCACAGAGGAAGTTCTGAAGATCTTAAAGCCCAAAAAGCCGAAGATCGAGCCTCTCCCTGAAATTCCCGAGGATTTTCCCGACCTCCCCCTGATCGGGGATGCTGCCCAGAGCGCAGCGGAGTTGGTCGAGGCAGTGATACGCAAGGATTTTGAGACAGCGGTTCAGCAATTAAACGACCCTGACATGCGAATCCGTGCGTTGCGCCAGATCAAGGCGATTCCTGACAAGCAGGATATTAAGCCTGTCCACAAGCATATGCTCAGAGATTTTGCCATTGTGCTTCGGAAAAAAAACCTGCCCGAAGTGGCTTTGGTCTTTGCGGAGAAAACCGTGTCGCTCGCCCCCAAAGACGACCATGCGCATTTCAATCTTGCCCGCATCTATTATCTTCTTTCTCGCTATCGCGACGCTATCGAGCAGATCTATACTGCCTTGAATTTGCCGCATGCACCCGAAGACGAGCCCATCTACCGCAAATTGTTGCTGCGTATTGAAAACGAAGAACGGCTTCACAATTCTATCCGATGAAGCGGATGCCTTGTTGATCGACGCTTGGAGTGCTTCTTGCCTCTGACAGAATGGACGCTGTTTCCAACTATCTCTACAACATCCCCTATGCCATATTTTGTGCCATTTAGTCTGACTCCTTCAAGTGAGATATCGCGATCGCGTAACGAGCTTGTCTTCGGGGAAAGGAACGTGTGATACGTGCAAAGACCGGCAAGAGTGGCGTGATATTTTAGGAGAACCGTAATATGAATAAGGCCTTACTCAGTATTCTGCTTGCTGTGTGTATTTTAGGCATGGCACTCATCATGCTCAATGAACGACTCCACGGCGATAAATCGCAGGCAGCTACGCCATCCCTGGTACAACCGATTCAGACTGCTTCTGTCTCGTCTGGCACTGTACAGCGAACCATCCCTGTCGGTGCTGATGTGAACACATCGCAAGATCATTTGATCCAAGAGGTTCGGGCAACGGCCACGCAGAAGGAGCTTCGTCCCCCGGAATCGAAGGAGAATGTGAAGAAAAACGAGGTGGTCAAAAAGGAGCTTGTTGAGAAAAAGGTCAAACCCGTACAGCGTGAAGAACGAACCGTCGCAGAGGTTCGGCCTGTGAAAGAAGAGCCCAAAAAGGTGGAAAAAGACCGCGATGTGAAGAAAGTGCTTCCCGAAAAAGGGGAAAAAGTCATTGACAAGAAGCAGGAAGCCAAGGTCAAGCGGCTTATGAAGAAATTTGTGGTCTTTTCGCGGGAGAAGGGGGCAACGGTTCGGTTAAACGGCAACAGCGACATGCAGTATAAAACCTCGCAGATGCACGCTCCTGAACGCTTTTTGGTGGAACTGGATGGCGAATGGGATATGGATGTGCCCAAGATCCCCAACAATCCCTTGGTTGGGCAAATCCGGGTGTCAACCCGCAACAAGAAAACACGTCTTGTGCTCGATTTGAAGGATGTTCCAAGGATCTGCCGTGTTGTTGTCAAGGACAAGCAAAATATCGACATTCGTGTGGATAAATAGCCACAAAAAAAGGGCGATTGTTCGCCCTTTTTTTGTGGCTATTTTTTTGTGTGCTCCATGGCTATGGCTTTCTCGTAGCAGGCAAGAACAGCCTCCATCGTGGTTCCGGCAAAGCCCTTTGCTTCAAGCGCCTGCACCCCATCGATGGTCAATCCCTTGGGGGATGTCACCATATCGCGCAGCGCTATAAGATGGGTTTCTGGCTGCGCCTTGGACCAGGCTGCTGTGCCCAGAAAGAGGGCGTCGATGAGATCCCGGGAGAGGCGTTGGGAAAAGCCCATCTTGATGCCAGCTAAAACCATCCCCTGCATCATGGTGACAACAAGGGCAGGACCTGCGCCAAGCAGGGCGGAAAAGGCAGGAAATTGCGCTTCAGGCAGGGAGAGCGAAAGACCAAGCGGGGAAAAAAGATCGAGAATCGTTTGCTGCATGGCGGCATCGACGCCCTTGCCAAAGGCAAAGGCAAAGACGCCTTGACCAACAAGGGCAGGGGTGTTTGGCATGCAGCGGATGGCTGGGCAGCCAAGGCGTTCGAGGCGTTCTAGGGGAATGCCGGCAGCGATGGAGAGAAGGATGGTTTTGGGGGAGAGTGCGGGCGCAAGTTCTGCAAGAACTGTTTCGATATCCTTGGGTTTGACGCACACAAGGAGAAGGTCGCTTTTGTGGGCAAGGGCTTGGATCGAGTCAACAGGGGTGACACCAAGGGGGATGAGGGGGGTGATTGTTGATGGCGTTCTGGTAGAGGCAAAGAGGGCGAGATTGTTTTGGGTCTTGGCAAAGCCAGAGAGCAGGGCTTTGCCCATATTGCCAACGCCGATGACGCCAATGCTTTTGATCGATGGGGCTTCCATAGAATTCCTTTATCGCAAAAAAGAACCCCACCGAAGCGGGGTTCTTTGCGTCTTAATTTTTGAGGTCTTTGATGCGGGGCAGGGCTTTCACCATCTGCAGCGCCAGCCTGAGTTGATTGTCTTTTGCAAGCTGGTCTTTGACCTCGTCCTTGGTCTTTTCCGAAGGTTCTTTTTTCTCGCGGTTGTTTTCCAGATGGCGGTTCAAATCCTGCTCGCGCACCATGACGCGGGGCTGATTCTTTTCCTCTTTCTGGGGCTCAAAAGGCACTTCCATATCAGGCACAATGCCTTCGGCCTGGATGGAGCTGCCGTTGGGGGTATAGTAGAGGGCGACCGTGAGTTTTAAGCCTGAGCCATCGGGTAAGGGGATGATATTTTGCACAGAGCCCTTGCCAAAGGAGCGTTCGCCCATGGTGAGAGCGCGGTTTTGGTCGCGAAGGGCTCCGGCCACAATTTCTGAAGCAGAGGCAGAGCCGGCATTGATCAAGACCACCATGGGAACAAGCACGTCATCGCGTTGCGATCGGGCTTCGTAGACGCGTTCGTTGGAGCCGCGCCCCTTGATGGAGACAATGGTGCCTTTTTGGAGAAAGACATCAGACACATTCACCGCCTGATCGAGAAGGCCGCCGGGATTGTTGCGCAGATCCAAGACAAGGCCTTTGAGCCCACCCTGGTTTTTGGCGTCTTTTTCCGCTGCTTTCACAGCCTTTTTCAGCTCTTCGGTGGTGCGTTCAGAAAAGCGGGTGATGCGTACCCAGTAATAGCCCTTTTCCAGGCACTTGGATTTGACGCTGATCAAGGGGATGGAATCGCGGACAATGCGCACGGTCTGCGGCATCTTGTCGTCGGCGTGGATGATGGTGAGTTCCACTTCAGAGCCCTTGGGGCCTCTGATGCGGCTCACGACTTCCTGCAGGGAGAGTTCCTGCGTGGACTGCCCGTCGATGGTTATAATGATATCGCCTGCCTTGAGGCCTGCCCGAAACGCCGGTGTGTCTTCAATGGGTGTCACAACCACGACCTGGTTGTTCTCCATGGAAATCTCAATGCCCACGCCGAAGAATTCGCCGCTCGTGGTTTCCTGCATTTCCTTATATTCTTCGGCATTCATGAAGGTGGAGTGGGGATCCAGGCCCTGGAGCATGCCTTTGAGCGCTCCGTTGATCAGATCCTTTTGGGTCACTTCCTTCACATAGTGGTGTTCGACCAAATCGAGGACATGGCTGAAACGTTTGAGGGAGGCATATTTATCCTCCATGCTGTCGCTGCGCAGAATCGGTCGGCCCTCGCTTGTGATGGGCGTGAAAAGCTGCACAAGCAGGATGGCTGGGAGTAGGATAGAAGGACGAAACAGAAAAGACATGCAGAATGGCCTCCTCATAAAGACCCAAAAAAAACAGCAATCTCACAACGCAAACGTTCAAAAAACTGTACGACGAGCAGGTATAGCAAATTTCTTTGAACAATGGCAAGAAGGGCAATGGATCGGATTTTGTCGAAAAACGGGCGTCTTCGGCTCTTCCTTGCTTTTTTTTGCGGCATGGCGGATACTTATCGGTATCCTTGGCTCCGTGACTAGCCGCGGGGCGCGTATCCTTTTTGCCCATGAGCGTATCTGATGAGCGAAACAATTGAAGAACTTATCTTGCGTATTATCGTGACGGTTTTTGACAGCTATTCGGCGGTGCTTTTTTTCCCGGAAGAGGACAATGAGATCTGTACCCTGGCGGCATTCTTCAGCAAGGGGAAGCATGTGGATCGGGATGCCCGCATTGTGCCGGGACAGGGGCTTGTGGGGTGGATTGTTCGAAACCACCAGGTCTTGTGTGTTCCCAATTTTGACCACTATCAGAGCAAGCTCGGCTACTACACAAACCGGGAGGAAGAGCAGATCAAGGCCTTTATGGGCTGTCCGCTCTCGTGTGGCGGGGTTTTGTGTCTGGACAGCAAGCGTCAGTACGCCTTTTCCGAAAAGGACCACACCGTGCTGCAGCACTTTGCGGATCTGATCGCAAGGCTCAGGGTTTCAAACAGCCAGCAGCATTTTTTGGCAGATATTCCCCGCTATTTTACGGATCTCTCGCTTTTGCAGGATCTGCCTCAGCGTTTTACCGGTTGGTCAGACTATCTGAAGGAATTTTTACACATCCTTGTGTCCTCGACCGGTTTTGACTACGCCGCCTTTGCCTCGGTGGAAAATCCCGGCGAGACCTATATTGTGGAGGCAGAGACCGCGCCCTTGTTTTTACAGCGGGGCAATCCTGTCACGTTTTCGATGAACGTGGGTGTTGCCGGATGGGTTTTTAAAAACGAGCAGCAGGTTGTGGTGGACGGCATTGACAATGTGTCTTCGCCGATTCTCTTCGCCAAGATGCCCGAGGATATCGAGTTCAAGGCGCTGATGTGTTTGCCTATCATGGTCGACAAAGAGACCAAGGCCGTGCTCTGTCTTGCGCACAGGGAATCCGTCCATCTCGACGAAAGTCTGCGCAGCTTTGTTCGTCTGGCTGTGGAACAGATGTCGTCGTTTCTGGAAAATCTCAATCTCAGGGTGCGGCTGAAACAACTCATGCCCAAGGTGGAACTGGCGCGCTGATCATGAGGGCAGATAGGGCGTTGCGGCTTGGAGAAGCGTTGTCGTTGTTGTCATAGGATTGCTGAAGAGGTTTTTGCGTTCGATTGTGTCTAGGAGCAAAAAGGTGTGTGTGCGGACAAGCTGGATGAGGCTTGCATGGGATGCGCTTGTCTTGTAGAGAACGACAAAGCTCTTGTGCGATGGATCTGGGGGGATAGTTGTCAAAAAGCAGGTATTGAAGATGTGAAGGCCAAGGGATGCGCAGGCCTCTTCAAAAAGCTGTTCGCTTGACGATGCTGCCAGAAGAGGAAGCGTGATTGGCAGGGTGAGCACACCGTCTTGTGTCAGCCCAAGAAGGGTTGAGCGCTTCTCGTCCACGATGGCGCCAGCAACCATTCTGTGGCAGAGGGATTGATTGCGTATGAGCCTTTCGCTCATGATCCCAAGGAGACGGTTTTGGCTATCGACAACCTCCAAAAGCCTGTCTGTGTGGAGATGTTTTTGTTTGGGAGCGTTGTTCATGCACGCATTTCCTCTGTGTCGAAAATTGACAGCCGACGATGCCGCCAGTGTGGCGCGGGTTGAGAAGGCCTGTTTTTCCTTGCCCTGGACAGAGCCGCAGATAGCGAGTGCCTTTACGCAAAAGGCCTATGGTGCCTTTGGGCTTTTTAGCGAGAATCTGCTCGGCTATATCTCCGTCTACCATGTCGTGCCGGAAATGGAAATTCTCAACTTGGCTGTGCTTCCGGCCTATCGGCGCAAGGGCTATGGGCGATTTTTGCTGATGACCTGCTTGCAGGCAAGCCAAAAAATGGGTATCCATACGGTTTGGCTCGAAGTGCGAGAAAGAAATGTTGCGGCACGCGCGCTGTACGATTCAGTGGGCTTTGTTGTATCGGGTGTTCGAGCCAAGTATTATTCGGATACCGGCGAAGATGCGTGTATTTTGGTGTTTTCCATGACCTAGCTTCAATCGTTGAGAGGGGACTATGTCGAAGATTATTGCTGCAAACTGGAAGATGCATAAGACCCGTTCGGAGGCGGAACAGACGGCAAAAGAGATCGCTGCTGCCATTCGTTCAGCAAGTGTGCCGCAGGATCGCACGCTCATGGTCTTTCCGGCCTTTCTCTCTCTCCCGGTTGTTGCACAGGCTCTCAAAGAATGTCCGAAAACCTTTGTTGGGGCGCAGAATTTTTACCCCAAGGATCAGGGTGCCTTTACGGGCGAAGTTTCGCTGCCCATGATCAAGGATGCCGGTGCCTCCTGGGTTTTGATTGGTCATTCGGAACGTCGTCATATCTTGGGTGAAAGTCTTTCGCTGATCTGTGAAAAGACCCGCTATGCCCTGGAACACGATTTTGGCGTGATGCTGTGTATCGGAGAAACCCTGGTTGAGCGAGAAGAAGGCAAACTGAAAGCTATTTTGTCGGAGCAGCTCAAAACCGCTCTGGCTCCCCTGGCGGATCTGCCCAAGGCAACGCTCGCAACGTCGCTCATGATCGCCTATGAGCCGGTGTGGGCCATTGGGACAGGCAAGGTGGCAGGAGACAGCGATGTGCTCGAAGCCCATGCGCTTGTCAAAGACCTTCTTCGTTTTCCCAATATCGATCTTTCTTTTGTTCCTGTGCTCTATGGTGGCAGCGTTAAACCCGGCAATGCCAAACAACTTTTGTCGCTTGCCAATGTCGATGGGCTGTTGATCGGAGGAGCTTCGCTTGAGGCGGAGAACTTCCTGCAGATAAGCAGAGCCTAGTTCAGGATCGTGGAGGTTTCATGCAGTCTTTGATTTTGATACTGCACATTATTGTGTGCGTATTGCTCGTGATCCTGATTTTGCTGCAGGCTGGCAAAGAGGGAATGGGTGTTATTTTTGGCGGTGGCAATACCACCTTGTTTGGCAGCACAGGCGCAGGAGGCTTGTTAGCGAAGCTGACAACGCTCATGGCGCTGATCTTTGTGGTAACATCGCTCTCCTATACGTATGTGACGAGTACACGCACGGAAACAGAATCGACTATTTTGGATGTGCAGATAGAAGCTCCGGCTCCTGCTGTGCCAAAAGAGAGCGCAAAGGAGGCTGAGCCTGCAGCGTCTGTGCAGGATGCCAAGCCAGAGGGGGAAGCCAAAGAGCCACCTGTTCAAAAAGCCAGGGAAGCGGCGAACGAGGCTTCCAAGGAAAGCCCCCAAGGATCCCCCAATCCAACATCGAAGACTGTTCGTGAGTAATGTGTCGGCGGTGAGATTCCACTCACCGCCTTTTTTGTTTTTGGCCTTTTTCGCCCGTGGTTGTCATGAGTTTTACATCCTCTTTGATTACATCCTTTCGTTCGCTATGTGCGAAGCTGCATATCCTGAAGGAAAAGAAGGAAAGCGATACGCCGCAGACAATGGATGCGGTTTTGCTCTCGTCCGTTGATGCGCACGCCAAAAATCCCGAAAATCCCGAAAATCCCAAAAATCCCGAAGAGCCTGCTCAGCCCGTTGTTGAGAAGACAACCGTCTACCGAGCAGAACCTGAGGGCAAAGCGTTTTTCCCAAACGCTTTTTTGGATACGCCCCTTGCCAAGCCCTCCGATGAGGCGGTGGATGCGGACAAACAGGATGCGCGGCTCTTTTTGGATGCCATGGCAAAGGATATGGATACTTCTGCCAAGGGCGATGTTGCCAAGGCGCCTTCTTTTTTCCCAAGCATTGGTGAGCAATGCGGGCTTGTGCGCGAAAAGGAATCGACGGTCAAGGAACGAATCGCAAAGGATGCCACCTCTTCGCAGGAAGCGCTTTGTGTGAGGGATGCTTCCATCCAGAAAGATCGATCTGCGGAACCGGCAAAGAAGGAAACTGCTCAAGGGAAACAAAGCAGGAAGAAGAAAAAGGGCGCTGGGCAAGAATTTGGGGAGAGCACGCTTCAAGGATCTGGCAAGAAAATATCTTCGCAGAAGGGTGTGGATGAGCAGGAGGGAGTAAAGCCGGTTGGCAGCAAGGCATGGAAAGAGGGTGGAGCAAGTGAGAGTGCTTTGGGGACATCCTTGCAAGGGGTTGTGGCAGAAAAGAATGAAGCTGCGCAGGGGAAACAAAGCAGGAAGAAGAAAAAGGGCTCTTGGCAAGAAGCTGGGGAGAGCAAGGAAGCATCGTTGCAGAAGAGTGTGGATGAGCAGGGGGGAGTAAAGCCGGCTTGCACCAAGGCATGGAAAGAGGGTGGAGCAAGTGAGAGTGCTTTGGGGGCATCCTTGCAAGGGGTTGTGGCAGAAAAGAATGAAGCTGCGCAGGGGAAACAAAGCAGGAAGAAGAAAAAGGGCTCTTGGCAAGAAGCTGGGGAGCGCAAGGAAGCATCTTTGCAGAAGAGTGTGGATGAGCAGGGGGATGTTGAAAGCCGCTCTGATGCCAAGGATTTCCTGAGTGAGAGCGATGCTGCGCTTTTTTTGGCAGAATGCGATCGTTTACGCCGTGTTCCTGAACAGGCAGTACTCACGCGAAAACACGCTGGTTTGGATGGGCTTTCCGTATCGATGCCAAAGAAGCGTTTGCAAGCAGCATACAATGCTATCGAGGAGTCTATCCCACGTGCCAAGGAGCGGGGGAAAAAGTCGGTAAACGAGGAGGCGGAAACACAAGGCGCCTTTCGTCTGCTTGATCGCTGTCCAACACTTGCGAGCCTTGCCGAGCAATCCAAGGCTCAACTACCATCAGCCAAGGGACGAAAGCAAGCGCAGACAACGACTGATACGAATGATACGAAGCTTTCTGAAGAACTCCTTTGGCAGGGGCAGTTGAAAAAGGTCACAAAGATCGCCCAAAAAAAACGTTCTGCCCGCAATGCCGGGGGGGCTTGGAGCACAGAAAGTGGGGGTGTGGACGAGAGTTTTGCGGAGTGGGAAACCTTTCAAGCAGCCATGAAGGATTGCAGACCGCTTGGTGGGCGGGAAAAAGTTGCGGTGCAGAAAACCCCCAAGATCCCCCAGGCGCCTGAAGATAGTCTTGCGCAACTGCTTGAGAATACCTTTGATTTCCAGCTCATTTGCCGTGATGAATATCTGGAGGGGCATATCGCGGCTTTGGATGCCATGACCATCGCCAAGCTCAAAGCAGGTGGCTTTAGCCCGGAAGCGCATCTCGATTTGCATGGGTGTACGGTTCAGGAAGCCTATGACGCCCTGCATGCCTTTACCAAGGATGCCTGGTATAAGGGACTTCGAACCATCTTGATCATTCCTGGGCGGGGACATAATTCCTTTGGAGGACGTGGCATATTGCGCAGCAAGCTCGCCCATTGGTTGACTGAAGAGCCGTTTAAGCGGGTTGTCTTGGCGTTTTGTACGGCACAGCCCTTTGATGGAGGTCCTGGCAGCGTCTATGTCCTTTTGCGTCGATACAAGAAAAAAGGCCGCGTTTTCTGGGATCTCATGCCAAAAGATAGCGACCTTCGATTTGATTCGTAGTGCTTGAGATTGTACAATATTGCCAGGGCACTCTTTTGCAAGACGATAAACGACTCTGTCTTTCGACAGTTGAGGTTGTGCAATTATACTCCGGCCAGATAAAAAATTGCACTTTTTAGAATGCTGCCCAGACCCGTTATCGCCACGCATCTCCTCCTCTCATCAAGCGGCTTTACCGGTCTGCTCAGATGACTTGGGACTCTTAAGGATCATCCCGTCAAA
>JAFSVD010000014.1 GCA_017450275.1 Desulfovibrio sp.
CGTTTATCGGTTTGTACAAAGAGCGTACAAACCCTGCCAACGTAGTTCAGATGGCAAAAATGCCATCTGAACTGAGGCTGATTACGAGCAAAAATATCCAACCACCTTAGTGGTGGGATATTTTTGGAGAACCGTAATACTCCCTTCCAAAAGTTGGTTCCCCACCTCATCTCTCTGCAAGCCAGGTACCCTGGGAGACTTTGGCAGACCAATAGGGAATCAAGTTGCGAAATGGTAATACCCACCGTGCGCTCAGATCGCTCTCGCTAAAAATGCCCGATTGACCCAATATGCTTGTGCAGCTCCTGGAGCATCATAAGTGGAATCGTCGATTCCCAGTGATTTGTCGCCCGTGCCCAAGCGTAGCAAAGGAACAAAAAGAGCAGACTTGCTGCAAGATGCCACGTTTGCGGATGAGGGATACGGACGCCCAAAGCGGTCAATGACAGACTCGATACCTTGCATACCCGCACACATTCCAGACACCCCGTGCATTCAGGGACATTGACCCGTGTAAGCCTTGTAATCGCAATCCTTTGCGGACAAAGCTCCTCACACGCCTTACAGTCCACGCAGCGTACGGGTGAGCGTTGGATCGCAACAGGCGAGAGGAGTGCAATGAGCCCCTGCAGCGCCCCATACGGACAAAACGATCGGCACCACAGCGATGGAAAAAAAAGACTCCCAAGCGCAAGCAGGCACAGGCAAAGAAGGACATTACTCCCTGGATGCTGAAAGAACAGGAGCATCTTAGTGTCACAGACCAGGTTGTAGGGAGAGAAAAGAAAGGCCTCAATAGCCGCCCCATCCATGGTCACAAGCAAGGAGGCAAAAAAGGCGAGCAGAAGGTATTTGGGCAGACACAAAATACGCTCAATCCAGCGGGGAAGCGGGTGGACGAGCCCCAAGCGCAGACCAAGCCCAAACAGCACCTCCTCCAAAAAACCGATCGGGCACACGGTGCTACAAAAACTTCGTCGCAGCAAAAAGGCTGAAACAATCACAAAGCAAAAGAGCACGAGCCCTGCCGGATGCACAGGATCCCATGCTCCGCTTAGCAGCAAGCGTTTTGCGGCAAGAAGGGCACTGATCGGTAAAAAGCCCTCAACAGAAGGCGGTTTTGGCACAAAGGACAAGGAATTCCCTGAGATAAAGGCCACGTACTGGGCAAAACGAATCCCTATCCAGCAGCAAAAGAGACAAAACAGTCCCTGCACAATCCTGCGTTTGGAAAAAAACGCCTTCACATATCCTCCGATATACCTTCGTTCGCCATGGCATCAAGCAGTATCCCCCCTAAATTGGCAGGGGCGATGACGCCTTGTTTGCTTCGAAATACCTCTGCCCCCCAAAGCAGACAGGGGGTGTGGGTGGCATTGCTGGGAATAAGACTTGGGATATTGGGTAAATGATCGCCATAGAGCGCAAGAAGGAGCTTTTTGGGGTAGGAAGTGCGAAGAGTTGCCAGCATGGAATCTGTGTGCATGGTGTGAAGAAGGTAGGGACCAATGGGGGCAGGAATATGGGCAAGCAAAGGGTGGGAGAAAGTGAGCCTTGCCGCATCCCAAGGCCCATGATTTTCCATGGTGATCACAAAACAAAAGAGGGGTTTCTCGCCTACCCATTGACAGAGAAGCGTGGCAAGGAAGGTATCGCTGACATAGGGGCCAAAATACACAGGATCCACAAGATCCTCCAAGGCCACAAAGCGGTCAAAGCCCAGATGGGGGATGGCGCGGTCGCGATAAAAAAAGCTTTTTGCGTAGGGATGCAACAAGACAGTGGTATAGCCCAAACACTTCAAATACCAGGCTATCGACCACGAAGGTCTTTTGGCCACCCGCCAATAGGGATGAAAGGCGTCTGTGCCAAGATCCTGGGGGGGAATGCCTGTCAGCACCTCGTATTCGGTGCGCATGGTATAGGCACCATAGGCATGCACGCCAAAATCGAGAAGCGCCCCCTCCTTGCTCATCGCATCAAAGGTGGCAAGATAGTTTTCTGGCAAAGACTGGGCATCGTTTGGCGCAAGATAGACTCTTGGGTCGCAAAAGGATTCTGCCTGAATCACAACAATATCGGGCTTGCTCACATACCTGTGCTTCCGCCACCCTTTCCCCCAAAGCGGCTCTGCAAAGGGCTGATCGCAGGATCCCCGAATACCAGAAAGACCCTGCATCCCCACATGCCAAAGCCCATGCCAAAAAACACAGGCCAAAGGCCCTATCGTGGCAAGATCCTGGGTGCTGAGTGTAAGCGGAATCATTTCCTTGGCAAAACGCAAAACCACTCTGCCAAGCTTTGTTTTGGCCACGACAAAACAAAGCCCAAGGAAAAAGAGCGGCACAAGATCAAAGCAGGAGCGTGCGGGATATTCAAGATTTGCCAGAAGCCAAAAGAGAGGCAGCGCCAAAAAAAGCCCTGCAAGCATCGCTTTCCAGGGCAAAAAAGGGAGATAGAGCTTTGGATGCTCAACCACCTGACGAAGTAAGGTGACATCGGCAAAGGTTAAGGATTCCCCACGCAGGGCACGCTCCTTGGCCACATTGCAAAAGCCAAGCCCCGCAAAACACAAAACCGTGGCAAAAGCGCTCACGAGGGCGCGGCCACAGATCGCGTGGATGAGCCCAAAGACAAGAAGACCAAAAAAAAGGGCAAAACCATCACACATCCACCCCCGAGTACGGACACAATGCCGCTGCACGCAAAGCACAGCCAAAGGGGTGAGCACATACATCCACAAATCCAACACACTCATCACACAAGGAGCCGTTCGTAGAGATCAGCCCCTCCCTCCAAGGATTCAGGCACTTGAACAGATCGCACTGTGGTGAACCCGTGTTTGGCATAAAAAGCCAAGGCACGGCTGTTGTCGCGCCAGGCAAGGAGAGAGAGCTTGGTTAAGCCACTTTCTTTGGCAAAAAAGGCGGCATAGTCGAGCAAAACATCAGCCAAGCCCTGCCCCCGAACGCTTGGATCCACCCAAATGGTGTTGATATAGAGGCTCTCCGGAACAACGGCTGTGACGATATCGGTATAGGAGGTTAAGCGTGCTGCTGGCAGCATCACCCGCATCAAGGGAGGAATTGTCTGAGCGCTGGCTGGATAGCAAAAAAGCAGAGCCAAAATGCTCGCCCCCTGCTCCGTCAGCACGCAATTTTTGTAGGAATACTGGGATGAGGCATCGCGCAACACCATGCTCAAAATGGCCTCAGCATCGAGGCCTGGCAAAACGCCCTCCAAAAGCCCGTCCACCACCCCGTGGGACACTTCGCGGACACACTTGGCCAAAAACGGCGCATCGTCTGCTGTTGCTTGCCGATACGATGGTTGTATAAACGCTTTCATACTTCTTCCGTAAAAATCCCCATCCGATGCAGCGAGGCGTCTATGGCGCAGGCAATCCCCTGCTTCGAATAAAAATTCCCAGGCACTAAGGCATCGTGGGTGAGCACGGTGATAAAATCCTTCACAAGCGTGGGATTTGGCGGAATGGGATTATTCCAAAAATCCGCAAGAGGCATTGTGTTGGCATCCACCGCAAGGCCTGGCATGACATAGATGGACTGGCCAAGACAATAGAGGGCTTTCCCCCGTTGCAGGGCAGTGAGACCAAGGGTGCTGTTGCACAAGACAACCGCCTTGCAACGATCCAAAATCAAGGCGTTGTTGACCGACTCCACAAAGACCAAACGCTCTTCGATGCCTAAAGCCTTCCCGAGCGAGGCGACAAAGCGCGCATACGGTAACAAGCCATTGTCCAAGGGATGATTTTTAATGAGTAAAACACTTGTTTTGGGGGCATAGGTGGCAAAATTGACAATCACCTGCCCCAACAGATCCAGAATCCCTGAATAGGGGGAATGAATGCGTATCTGCGAATCGCTGTCGAGCTGGAGCGGAAAAAAATAGACGGGGTTGTTTTGTCGAAGAAGAGCACGAAAACGCGCCAAGGATTCCTTGCGCCTGCGCACGCGGGAAACATAGCGGGGGATGAGACCGAAGAGTTCACGGCCGATACAATAGGGTCTGTGGGTCTTGTAGCGGAAAAAAAACGGCCACAAGAAAAAATTCCCCACATGATGCCAAATGGTATCAAGAACCCGGCCTTCGATGGGATTGGGGGCAGTGGAGGGAGGAATGCGTTTGGGATACTGTTTGGCTTTGGCTTCTATCTCGGCAGGATCCTTAGACAAATGGCTTCTGGCATTGACCCCATTGTTTTCCAAGGTGACATAGCCAGGCCGCACATAGCCTTCTTCATAGACCCACACCGTGATACCAAGCGATTGCGCGATAAGCACCGCTTCCCGATGCATGGGACGCCAATCGCCAAGCAAAACAAGATCAGTAATGCAATAGCGATGAAAAATCGTGCCAATATAGGCTGGCCACTCAGATACCCCTCCCTGAAAGGGGAGTGCGGAAGGACTCGGCCAAAAAAGGACATCGCCGCCACACAATTGGACGCGCCACACCCCATAGCCTAAGGATCGAAGCCTTTGCCCAAGGCGGTAGAAAAAAAAGCTCAATGGCCCTTGGAGAAAAAGAAAATTCCGACTCACGGCATTATCCGGCTGCACGCTTGGCATTCGCTCTGGCACGGGGCAAAAGCTTGGCGCACGTTGCGATGGCCTCTTTGATCTGGAGATCTGTGTGCCTGGCACTGACAAAGAACCTGAGCCGTGCCCGCCCCTCCTGGACACCGGGATAGATGATGGGCAGGGTGAGAATCCCCTCTTCTTTCAACATCGCTGCCAAAAGCACGCATGTCACAGAATCCCCAACCAAAATAGGGATCACGGCATAGCCATCGGCTTTGCCCGTATCCAGACCTGCCTCATGGGCTAAGCTCAGCATTGTCTGGCTTTTTTCCTGAATGGCTGCAACTCTCCAAGGCTCCTTCTCCATGCAGTCTAAGGCGCAGAGAGAGGCACAAGCCAGCAAGGGTGGCATGCCAACACTATAGACAAAGCCCGGTGCCTCGTAGCGCAAAATATCGATCAGGGCTTTTGTTCCCGCAATATAGCCCCCGCAGCCGCACAGCGTCTTGCTCAAGGTGCCCATCCAGATATCGACGCGCTCCTTGTGAATGCCAAAATGCTCGCCAACGCCATGCCCGTATTTGCCAACAGTGCCCAGAGAATGGGCTTCGTCGACCATCAAAAAACAGGCGTATTGCTCTTTGAGTTCCAAAAGACGAGGAAGATTGGTGATCACCCCGTCCATCCCAAAAAGGCCTTCAGTGACAATCATGGCACGCTGAAAGGAGGCACGATGGGTGCGCAGTGACTGCTCTAAGGCATCACAATCGTTGTTGGGATAGGAAAAACGCGCAGCCTGGGAAAGAGCTGCCCCCATAATCAAAGAATTATGAGAGGCCTGATCGTAGAAAATAACATCGCGGGAACCCATCACCGAGGCAATGGTTGAAACATTGGTGCCGTGCCCACTGACAAAGCACAGACAATCTTCGGTTCCGTAGATGGCTGCCAAGGCCTCTTCCAAGGCTCTGTGGGGTGGCCGTTCTCCTGCTGTGAGTCTGCTCGCCGAGGCAGATACCCCATAGCGCGCAAGGGCATCTTGAACCGCCTGCATGATACGGGGATCGCCGTTTAGCCCCAAATAATCATAACAGGAAAAATTCACATACGCCCGACCGTTGATATGCGCCACTTCCTGGGACAGGCCGTCGTGGCATATATAATAGGGTTCTTCAATCCCCAACTTTTTGCACACCGCTTTTTCCACCTGCACCTGGGTGTATTGGGGCAATGTGGCAAAATTGGTGAGATCGGGCGAATACTGGGGGGTCACATCGCGGCGTGGCTCCGGTTTGGCTCCACGCATAGACTGGAGCAGTCGTTCTCTCTCTTCCGCTCGCATCCCAAAAAGGTGTTTTTTTTCCGTCATACATTATTTAGCGGGGGAACCCACCCACAGGGCTTGCCTGTGGGAGAAACCGCAACCCTCCGTTCTGATAGAATATTATTATATTGTTTATTTTCAACAACCTGCTAAATTACTGATACGCGTTCCATCTCATAATCTACCATCCATATTGCCAGAGGAACGCCAATAAAAGAACAAAATACTATTTGCTATTACAAAAATCTTTGTCAAATAGAAAAAAAATCTAACAACACATAATATCTGATCATTTTTTGTGCATACTTTTACTCATTATGTCTTTATTATTACCTTCCAAGGGGGTACCTCGAAGTTCAGCTTGTTTGCCATATCTCAAAAATTGACCTTTTACACACATCGTAAGCTTGGCTGTTTCGGGCTATTATCTCAATCTATTTTTATTGTTGCCGAGCTGATAATCAAGGCTATTGGAGGAGATTAGTATCTTTTCAGAAATTGGTTCCCCACCCCATGGATGTGCAAGCCATAGAGACTGTGAGATTCTGGAAAAACAGTGGAATTGTAATAAATCTTAAAGAGTAATACAAAAAGAACATTTTTGAGAAAAACTATTTTGTAAGAGTATCTTTAAGTTCTTGAATACGTTCAAGAGACAGCTGTGTTAATTCCTGAATTTTGTCGAAAGTCATACCAGAACGAAGCATATTACAAGTAACAAATTCTATACCAATTTTAAACCCTTTCCTATACCCGACTTCGTAACCTTTCCTATATCCGACTTCGTAACCTTTCCTATATCCGAGTTCGTAATTTTCATCAAAACGAGCCTGAAGAGCGTCATCCATATTCCATTCAAGTGTCAGCATACTGAAAACATCCTCGGAGTGTTCAACAAGATAATTATTGATTGAAGGCATTGAAACAAGTTCAAGAGATGTTGAATCATTGTCAAAGACATCAGAGAGTCACATTGTTCTTTACAAGGGCTCTTTTTTGTCAGTGTCGTACAGAAAAAATTTAGGAGGAGGAATTGTAATACATCTCGAAAAGTAATATCAGAAGAATATCTTTAAAAAAAGTTATTTTGTAAGAGTATTTTTAATATCTTGAATATGCTCAAAGGACAATTGGGTTAATTCCTGAATTTTGTCGAAAGTCATACCAGAACGAAGCATATTACGAACAACAGAGTCCATGGCAACGTCATGCCCTTCATCAAAACGAGCCTGAAGAGCGTCATCCATATTCCATTCAAGTGTCAGCATATTGAAAACCTCCTCGGAGTGCTCAACAAGGTAGCTCCCCATAATACCGTGTTCAATACAGAGTCACATTGTTCTTTGCAAGGGCTCCTTTTTGTCACTGTCGTACAGAAAAAAATTTAGGAGGAGGAATTGTAACACATTTCGAAAAGTAATATCAAAAGAATATTTTTAAAAAATTATTTTACAAGAGTATTTTTAAGGTCTTGAATCCGCTCAAAGGACAATTGAGTTAATTCCTGAATTTTGTCGAAAGTCATACCAGAACGAAGCATATTACGAGCAACAGAGTCCATGGCAAGGTTATGCCCTTCATCAAAACCCTCATCAAAACGAGCCTGAAGAGCGTCATCCATATTCCATTCAAGTGTCAGCATATTGAAAACCTCCTCGGAGTGCTCAACAAGGTAGTTCCCCATAATACCGTGTTCAATACAAAATGTAACGGTACGAGTGATAGCCTCACGACGCGACAGTCCAGCCCTTATGCCCTCTTTAACTCTGCCGACGAGCGTAGCGTAATCGAAAAGATACGGGCATTTTTGTAACAAAGGCTGGGGCAGTCCGTAGTTAATATTGAAGGCATTGACAACAAGTTCAAGAGATGTTGAATCATTATCAAAAGCATCAGAGAGACGCATTGTTCTTTGCAAGGGTTCCTTTTCGTCGCCGTTGTACAGAACAAAAAATTTAGGAGAAGGAAATTTAATTAATCTTTTGTAATAGAGCCTATTCTTATCTTTAATCATATTGTTTAAAAGTTCGGTAATATAGGACAAGCAGCGAAATGGCATATTTTCATTTACTGTTGATTGATGTTCAATAAGAACCAAAAAATGATCATCGATAGTGCAAGAAATGTCGTTCTTCTGTTTGTCGAAGAAAATTCCATTAAGGGTATTAATGTTGAGTTTATTTGGATCAATGTATTGAGTATCAAGAACAGCGTTACAGAGGGAAAGAAGCCTTGTAGGTTCATTGAAGTAAGATCTGAAGACTGAATCGCGATATTGTGTGTTATAATCTGCCATAATATCACTTTAAGTTAATTATTATCGATTTTTCCAATACGAGACTCTATAGCTATTTCTCAGTACGATACCACACTTACGAAAACATCATTGGAATAATCTTGTACGAATAAAACACAATAATCGCCTATTGCCATCCAGATCAGCATATTAGCATCAAGAAAAATTTTATTATTTATAGATTTATCAAACCAATTCAATAAATCAATTGTTGTATAATCAACTTTATTATACAAACTTGTTTTTACGCATCATTGCCATATTTAAATCGTATTAGTTTTTCTCATTTCTCTTTATTTCTGCAAACATGCTCACTTTTTAACCTGTTTTTTTTCATCTTTTCAGTCTCTTTTCGCCAGAAAAAGTACTTTTCTAGAGGTTGATTCCAACCTCTGCAAGCAAGGTAATCCGGGAGACTTTGGCTACTCACTCTGGGATAGTAAAGCCCACGGGATTGCCCGTGGACTTGTGTGCATACTTTTGCTTAGATCGAGGCAGTATCGCCCTGCAAGGCTATTGCCTGCTCCTTGGTAAGCCCATGGCTTTCGGCCAATCCAGCCAAATACGGTTCTTCGTGCTCATGCTCCTCCGATCCTGCCATGGTAAGAATTTGGGCAGTGATGGACTGGGCACTGACCGTGTGACTTATGGCAAGAGCTAACTGATGCCCACCCAACAATTCCTCAAGCGCCAAGCCCAGCTCAACCCCCATCAAAGAATCAATACCCAAGGATTGGAGGGGTCGATCAGCCGCAATGGTTTTGGGACTGGTTCGAACCACTCTGGCGATGGTGGCAATCACAGCCCCCAAGACCACATCGTGCGCCTTTTCCGGACTCAAGCCCTGGATCTGATCAAAGATCGACTGCCGCTCACTCTCTGCAATGGCAAGTTGCGTGGTTAAGGCCGCAAAACGGGGATCCACAAGCAAGGGCAAATGCCCAAGCGTGCGCCAATCCGCCGTAAAGATAAAGGTCGTTGTGGGGCATGAGCAAGAAAGGGTTGAGAGACAGGCAAAGGCATCCTTGGCAGTCAAGGGAACAATGCCTGTGCGGGCAACAAGGCCTTCCATGGTCTTCGTATCACGGGACAGCATACCACAGTCAGCAATCGCCCCCCACCCAATAGCTAAGCCAGGAAGGCCAAGGGATCGGCGATAGCTCATGAGGGATTCCATCACCATATTGGCTGCCACATAATTAACCTGCCCGGGATTGCCCACAAGCGTTGTGACCGAAGAATAGACCACAAAAAAATCGAGCGGAAGATCACGGCTTGCCGCATCCAGGGCAAAGGCGCCCCCAACCTTGGGACGAAAGACCCGTGCGATTTTTTCGTCATCCACATTGGCCACCAAGGCATCGTCCAAGACCGCGGCAGCGTGGAGGATGCCGGCAATGGGAGGCTGAGTGGTCTTGTGCAAAATGTCGGCTACACGAGCAGAATCAGCCACATCGCAGGATTCCGCCACAATCTGCGCCTTGGGATAGCGAGCGCGAAGATCGACAACATGGGCATTTTCCCCGCTTCGGCTCAAAAGCAAAAGCGACGTCGCGCCCTTTGCGAGGAGTGCCTCTGCTGAGGCCAGGCCAAAGCCTTGGGTTCCACCGGTGACCACATAGGTGGCCTGCTCTTTCACCACAAGCGCGGGCGTAGACGCTGCCTTTTCCTGAACCAAGGGCGCCTTTGGCGGCACAACCACGATCTTGCCTACATGCTTTGCGCTTTGCATGAGCCGGAAGCTCTCTTGCACACATTCGCCCTCAAAGACCGTGACAGGCAGCGGCATCCACGATCCATCCCGAAAGCCCTGCATCACGTCCCGCAAAATCGATTGCCCCTGTTGGGGACGCTCACGCATCAATTGATCCAGATCAATGGCATAGTAGGAAATATTCTGCCTGAAGGGACGCAAGCGCATGGGCGAATTCTGGTAGAGATCGCTTTTGCCCAGCTCCAAAAAACGACCAAAGGGACGCAAGAGCGCAAGCCCCGCGTTGATGGCCTCGCCAGCCAAGGAGTTCAACACACAGTCAATGCCCTCGCCCCCGGTATCCTCCAAAATGGCGTCCATAAAGGATAAGGAACGCGAATCGTAGATGTGTTCAACGCCTAAGAGTTCAAGATAGTGCCGTTTAACAGGAGAGCCAGCTGTGCAATAGAGTTCTGCCCCAAGAGCGAGAGCTATCTGGATAGCGGCCAAGCCAACGCCACCGGCTGCGCCGTGGATCAAGACACGTTCGCCTGGCTGAATATTGGCCAGGGTGCGCAGCGCATAATAGGCTGTGCAAAAGGTTGTGGGCACACTGGCAGCCACAGGAAAGTCCCAGTTATCGGGGATTTTGGCCACATAGGTCTCCTTGGTGACCACATGGCTGGCAAAACAATCCGAGGCAAAGGCAACAACCCTGTCGCCGACAGAGACAGTGTGAACCTTGTCCCCAACAGCAAGAACGCGCCCCGCGCATTCAAAGCCCAAGCAGGCACCGGACATGCCCTGCTCAAGTGCTTCTTCGGGCAAAAGATTCATCGCCCACATGACATCGCGGAAGTTCAAACCCGTGGCAGCAACCTCGATAACAACGCTCTCTCCCTGGGCTGTGGGAAGAGGTACTGGCTCCCACGCAAGACTCTCAAGCCGTCCAGGCTCGCGACACACCAGACGAAGCCCATCCCCCGCCTTTTCCTCTGCTTGCGCCAATTCCTGGCTGCGAAGCACAAAGCGATCTCCTCCCCGGATAATGAGCTCGGCTTCCAAAGGATGCGCCAAAAGATCCCGCACATTGTCAAAAGTGTCAGCATCGGGTGTCTTTGGCAGATCCAAGAGCGTGATCTGCATCGGAGGGTATTCGTTGCGAAGCACCCTGATGGTTCCAAGCGCAGCGCCTAAGGCCGGCTGCAGATCACGGCCATCCGCAAAGGCTGTTTGGGTGAGAACAAGCAAGGGATGCGCAAGAGCCCCCTTGGCATCAAGGGTTTTGGCGAGCGTCGTTAACTGCGAACACACGGCAATGGCCGCGTCGCAGGCAAAAGGATCAAGAAGCGCCAGCGGCAGAATGAGCGGGGTCTTGGTGGCAATCGCTTCTTCGAGCACTGTGTCATCCAAAACCGTTTCAGCAAGCCCAAGCCCTGTGGCACACGCTTTGACAAAGGCGGTATCGAGATAGGGGCTTGGCAAGGCCACCACCATACAAGGGCTTTTCTCGCTCTTGTCCTCCTCAGACACGGGCTTTTGCCCAAGCACGAGAAAGGCAGGATCGTCGCCCTTGGCATTGTGCACGCAAAAGACCTCACACTGCGTAAAGCCAGCGTCTTTCAAGGAGGCGATCCACTGCTCTTTGGTGAGCAGACGCGAGGTATAGCCTTCGTCTGTGCCTGGTTTTGCCACCCACCATGCGGGATCAAGACCAAAAAGGATGTTGGCAAAGGCCGATGGCTCGTTCTCAAACACGCAGAGAAGACCACCTGGCAAGAGGCTTTCCCGAATATTGGCCAAGGCATGGGGGATATTGGCGCAGGTGTGCAAGGTGTTGGCAAAAAGCGCCATATGGGCTTTGCCAGCTGGATAGACCCCTTCTTCCACATCCCAGCCCTCTCCCTCCTGCGTATCGGCGAGCACAAGGTTTTGGGAAGAAAGCTTGGGGAGCCATTTCCACAGCACCGATGTCGCAAGCCCTTGGAGAAGCACGGTCTTTTTGACGGACGAGGCCGTTATGCGCGCCAAAACCGCGTCAAAAAGCGGGCTCAGGTGGGCAAAGGTCTCTTTGCGAAGCGCTGCCCACAGCGGCTCAAGAGCGATGGCCGATTGATCGACCACATGAGCATGGAGGGCGCAAAGCAAAAGATGCAAGGCCGACTGCTCAGGCGCCTGAAAGAGCAAGGTCTGCCAAAGCGTTGCAACCGGTGGCAGATCCGAAAAAATCGGCTCATAGTGGGCAAGAGCGTCTTGTAAGCCCTTTGGCATATAGGTCGGCGTATTGCGTATACCCCCCACAATACCCTCAGCCACAGCCATGGCCATGGCCTGCGCATCCTGAAAGCGGGCATAGTCGCTGCTCTCGGCAAGTTCAGCACAGACGTGGGTGAGATGCTTGCTGAACTCGGCCACGTCTTCCTCGGCGCTTTTGGCAAAGGAGGCCGCCCGAAGGATTTCAGTGTGGTAGAAGGAGGCAAGAGGCTTCTTGGCAAGACGCTTGGCAAAGCGCGCACGCCCGCCCCGCAGAGAGAGGAGCACCTCACCCTGCTTGTCCAGATAGTCGATTGTGCACACAATGGTGCGTTCGGACTGACTCTGCACAGTCAAATGGGCATAGGCTGGCCTGCCAGCGTGGTAGCAGATGCAGCGGTCAAACCAATAGGGCAATCGTGGCCCTTTTTGGGCTGGATCCACCAAGAGGAAAATCAATTGCAAACCGCCGTCCATGATGGCTGGCGGAATCAACATGCCCTCTTCGGCCAAACAAGCTCCTTCGCAATAGTCTTCTTCGCGGAATCGGGCAAAGACCTCGTTGTCGCCACGCAAAACAACCGCATCCACGCTTTGAAAGACAGATCCATAGTGCATGTTGTGGCTTTCTGTGATCGTATACAAGGCGTCCTTGGGAAGCGCATGCGCCCACATTGTTTGCGAAAGCACAGTCGTACACGGCTTTGGGCGTTTGGACTGATTGGGGATTACGCGGCATTGCGAATGCACCCGCCACTCGGCCTCCTGCATAAAGGGGCGAGACGAGATGGTCAGTTCCCCATCCCTGGGCTCATAGAGTGTGCGGAGAACCTGGGTGGTTTCGGTTTCCAGAAAGAGCGGGCGAAGAATGGCCGCGTTGGCAATCTCGAGCTGGGCTTCTTTGCCAAAGACCTCTCTCGCACAGGCAAAGGTGGTCTCGATAAAACACGCAGCCGGAAAAAAGGCCGTATTGCCCACCTTGTGGTCGCCCATCCAGGGCATCAGTGCCAAATCAACTTGCTTGGTAAAAACATGTCCCTCCTTGGCCTTCCAGCCAAGCAAAGGATGGGCTTTGAGGGTGTGCAAATAGCCGAGGCTTTCCGGTGTTTCCGCCAAAGCGAGATCACTCCCATGCCAGGCATACTTGGGAAGATCTGGGAGATAGGTATAGGTGGTATCCGGGAAAAAAGGCGAAAGCGACAACGGCCAGCCATGCACCCAGGCGTTTTTCCAAAAGGACTGCAAAAGAGCAACGTTATCGGCGTTGCGCTGCATGGTGCCTGTCACCCAGCCAGAAATCCCCTGGCTCTTCATGACTGAGCGCAAATACTGCTGCAAAATGGCATGCGGGCTTATTTCGACAAAACAGCGAACCCCAAGCTCCAAGGCGCGTTGAACTGTTTGCGCAAAAAAGACGGGTTTGCGGATATTGCGCCACCAATAGGTGGCCGAAAAATCCGAGGGCTCTTTGCCGCACGCTTCATCGCCAATGGTTGAGAGAAAGAGCGTATGGGGCTTTTGGCTTGTAATACCGGCAAGGGAGTCCAAAAGCTCATCCTTGATCGCTTCCATGGAGGTGCTGTGAAAGGCATAGTCCAAGGGGAGCATTTTAAAAAAATGCCGCTCCTTGGCGCAAACAGCTCCTATCGCCAAAAGACCTCGTTCGGTACCGCACATGGTGAGGGAATTGGGCGCGTTGATGCCAGCGAGCTCCACCTCGTCAAAACCCACTGTATGGGCAAGCTCGGTAAAACGCGCAAGCCCGATCTTGGCCGCAGCCATCTTGCCGCTGCCCTTGGTCTTGCCCTGGCACACACTGCGATAGTAGACAATGCGCACCGCGTCAGCCAAGGACACAGCGCCGCACGCCCAGGCAGCGCACACCTCGCCCACGCTGTGGCCGAACACCACATCAGGCACAATACCCTGCTCAGCCAAAACCGCGCAGATCCCCACCTGCAAGACAAAGATCAAGGGTTGGGTGATTTCGGTGAGCGCCAGATCCTCTTCGCTGGCATGGGTCAGGCGATGCAAAAGATCGATGCCCGAGAGCGCTTGAAAAAGCGTTGACACCTCGCGAACCTTGGCGAGAAAGGGCGGATAGGCCAAAAGATCTTGCCCCATGCCAAGCCAATGGCAGCCATTGCCGGCAAAGACAAAGGCTGTTTTGGCCTTGGGAGCAACCGCTGTGGCAAAATGCGCTGCCCCTTGGGGGATGTTGGCAAGCCCGTCCTTCGCAAAGGCCTCCAAATGCGTCTGTATGGCGTGACGATCGCCTTCGAGCACAAGGCGGACAGGCATACACTCCCTGTGCAAAGCATGGGTTTGAGCAATAGTTCCGCAATCCGCGCCCAAAGCAAGAAGGCGCGCAAGCGCCCCTGCCTGCTTCTGCAGGCTCTCTTCGCTTTTGGCCGAAAGAAAAAAGAAGGGCTTTGTCCCGGCGTTGTGCGTGCGTTCTTGTGCACGCACCCCTTCGATCAAGACATGGCCATTGGCTCCCCCAAAACCAAAGGAATTGACACCGATCAAATCCCTTTCGCTTTCCGGAAAGTCTTCCAGAGCCATGGGCACACGCAATTTGAGCCCCTCAAAATCGATGGCTGTATTCAGATGGGCGATATGGATCTGCCCCGGGATCTTGCGCTTTGCCAACATGACAAGGGCTTTCATGATCCCAGCCATGGCAGAGGCTGTCTCAAGATGCCCCACATGGCATTTGACAGAGCCGATGGGAAGAGCGTGGTCTCGCAAAAGCCCAACGCTTCGGCCGATGGCCGTTGCTTCGATGGGATCCCCAACAGAGGTGCCTGTGCCGTGGGCTTCCAGATAGGTAATGGCATTGGGATCAATGCCAAGCTGCGAATAGAGATTGCCAAGGAGGTCTTCCTGGGCTTTGGCTGAGGGAAGGGCTATGCCTTGGGTTGTGCCGTCGCTATTGCAGTCAATACCCCGAATCACCCCATGGATATGACGGCCGTTGGCCAAGGCGTACTCCAAGGGCTCCAAGAGAAGCACACCCCCGCCTTCGCTTCGCACATAGCCATTGCCGTTTTCGTCAAAGACCTTACAGCGACCATCGGGGGAGAGCATGTAGGCTTGGGAAAAGCCCACAAAGGGATAGGGCGCTAAGAGGACATTGACCCCGCAGGCAAAGGCTCTCTGGCAGGCGCCCTGGGCGAGCAAAAGGCAGGCCTGGTAGAGGGCGTAGAGCGAGGAAGAACACGCTGTATCGAGGGTGAAGCTGGGACCGTGGAGATTAAAAATATAGGAGATGCGGTTGGCAATAATACTTAAATTGGTGCCGGTCATGCTGTAGGGCGTTGTGCAGCACATATCGTCGGCATGCATGGTGCCGCTGTCGGGACTTGCCGCACCAACAACCACAGCCGTGTCGGAGTCAGCGAGATGCGAGGGAGGAATCCCCGCGTCTTCCATGGCTTCCCAGGCGAGTTCTAAGAGAATCCGCTGCTGCGGATCCATGGAAAGGGCTTCCTTGCGTGCTATGCCAAAAAAATCCGCGTCGAAGGAGGAGAGCGAATCGATTACGCCGGCATGAACAGAGACCGTGCTTCCAGGATGCACCCGATTGGGATGGTAGAATCGTTCCGTATCCCATCGGGTTTTGGGGATTTCTGTAATGCAGTCCACGCCATCGCGCAGGACTGACCACAGACCCGGCAGATCATGCACCCCACCGGGAAGGCGCAAGCCCACGCCGACAATGGCTATAGGCATCGAAATACATGCTCTCATAGGACATCCTGAAGGAAGGCGACCAAAAGACCTTGATTCACGTATTGGCACAAAAAACAAGAGTACGAAAAAAGTCTATCTCTTTGACCGCGCTTTTGCAAGACAGTCCACAAAGAGCCGACAATCCACAGCCATGCGCATCGTCCAATCGTAGTAGCGAGGATACACAACCAAGACACCAGCCACCAAGGCATCGAGGGTGAGGCGCTTTTCTCTCCTTGGGAAGGAGAGCCGATCACGCGTGAGTCCCCAGCCCGCATAAAAAGGGCCT
Organism: Desulfovibrio sp.; assembly: GCA_017450275.1. Taxonomy (GTDB): domain Bacteria; phylum Desulfobacterota; class Desulfovibrionia; order Desulfovibrionales; family Desulfovibrionaceae; genus Desulfovibrio. Next base: position 16,135 of record JAFSVD010000014.1, read on the forward strand.
CCGTAGGTGACCACAGGTATCCCCCGAAGGAGTGCCTCAAAACCCGTGAGCGAGGTTAAGGTATGCACCTCATTGCACAGGGGCAAAACCATTTCAATGGGGCTTGTTCTCACCACCCCGTCGGCCAAGGCTGCGAGCGCCTTCTTGGGTACAGCTCCTGCTCTATTGCCGCTCACCACATCGGGATGTTCCTTATAGAGGATATAGCAGGAGGGATTGCTCTTGCGGACGTGTTCCAAAAGCGCCTGATTGGAAAAAATCCCCTCACCGCCCAAACGAACCGAGGCATCGTCTTCCACCTGCCCTGGCACAAGAAGGATGGGACGATCCTTGGGAAGGATGGGCAGATCAAGGGCTCCGCTCACATTGTACTTGCTGATGCCCTTGGCAACGAGATTGCTGCGCAAATGCTTGGCTATTTCGAGTTCTTCGGCTGTGCGCTCTTCCAAAAGAATGCGCTCAAGCTGACTCTGGCTCTTGGGATCGTAGTAGATACCAGTGCTATCGAGCACCAACGAGCCTGGCTGGTTGAAGTTGGAACCAAGACCAACGGATCGCACAAAGCCATCTTCCATGCGCAACAAGGGCACCTGGGCTTCTTCGGCCAAATCAGGCAGATCCGCAGGCAGCTTGGAGGCCCACACAACGAGATTGCCTCGATGCGCCTTGGCCTGGGAAAGCGCTTGGCTTGGATCGGTGAAAAAGGCCACTTCCGAATGGGTGCCCTGTAAAAAGGCTTTCGCATGGATCTCTTTCCAACGGGAAAAGCCCAAACAGGCATGGTAGCCGGCGTTTTCTTTGTCGATACGACGCTGCAGCACAAGGAGCTTGATACACGACTCAATCTGCGCCCGTTCCCCAACACTCAGGCAATAGCGGGTGTAGTGGGCATAGGCCGCCCAGAAAAGATCGAGAAGCGTGCGCGATCGTATGCGCCTCGGATTCTGGATATGATCCTGTGTCAGTCCCCAACCCGCATAAAAGGGCATGCCAAAGGTGTGCACCTCTTTGCCCAAAAACAGGGCTTCAAAGCCCATCTGGGAGGTGACGGTATAGACCACATCCATCTGGGCAAGAAGAGAAAGAGGGGCGCAGTCACAGGCCAAAAGCGTCACGCCATTCGGGAGATTCTGCCTGTCAAAATGCCCTTCTTTTTTCCCGCCCAAGACATCGGGATGCACTTTAATGAAAATTTCCGCGTTGGGATACCTCGTTAAGGCATCCGTGAGCATGGCCTGGAAGGTCTCAGCACTCGCTAGCCCCAAGTGTATGCTCATATCGCCCTTGGTCTGGTCGATCAAGAGAATACGCTGTTTTGTGCTTTCAGGCAGCTTGGGTGCCTCATTGGCATGGTTATACTTGCTCAAGGAGTGGGTCACGATGGCAGAAAGAGCCGCCTTGGCTCGCTCTGGATCCTCGACTTCCCAGGAAGAATTCAAGAGATTTTCCAAATCCGAAGGATTTCTCGCGTCGTAGTATATGCCTGTGTGGTCAACAACCAAGGACAAAGGCAGGGCGCCGTGCACCCCAAGGTCGAGGGAGCGCAAAAAACCGTCTTCAACGCGGACAAGCCCTATGCCATGGTTCTTGGCAAAGGAAAGCGCAAAGCCGCGGGCATAGCGGAGGCGCTCGTGGGCAAGCATAAGCCCATACGCTCGGCAAATGGCGAGCAAACGCACAAGAAGACCAGAACTGCCCTGCGTCCTCTCAAGGGATTGCCGATACAAGACAGCCATGGGGATGGGGGCTTCCTCTTCCTTGACCCCCCACACCAAGACCCCGATGCAGGTGCCTGAAAGTTCCACCAACAGATGTGCCAAGAGATTAGGGGGCATAAAGAGGATCTTCCGCTCAACAATATCCTCGAGTGTCGGAATACGCTTCATGCCTTTGGCAAAACAAATATACCACGGTTCCTTGGGCAAAAGAAAAAAGGCGAAAACCCATCTGGGAACTCTTGGGAGAAGAGCCGCGAGTTTTCGCCTGGCAATCCACAAAACCGATCGAAAAATACGACTGAGCAAACGCACACTACGTCCAAAGTGGTATGAGTACCACACCGGCAGAAACAGCCAGCTGGTAGATTATCTGTACAATATCCTTGATCGACTGCACAACTTTTGAATCGTACATGGGCATGACCATGATCTGATCCCCAGGTGCTATGCCAAGCGCTGCCACAGAGCCGATTTCGCCATTGGGTTTCATGACAAGCACAGAGCCTGTGTCCGCCCTGTCGGTAAAGCCTCCGGCCTTGGCCACATAGTCTTTGAGCTTCATGCTGGCGTCAAAGACAACAGCCTTGGGAATGGCAACCTCGCCCACCACCTGAATCACATCCGATTTGTGAGGGATATAGACCACATCACCGTCTTCCAAGATGGGATCCTTGATAACCCCCTTGTGGGCAACAACCACAACCCCGTCTGGTTCAATCATGGAGGCGCGCTTGACAAAATCCTGCACAAGGGTTGCTTCCTGCACGCGGATTTTTGCCTCATCCACCGATTGCGACCGAGCGGTGAGCACCGATTTTTCCAAGTTCCTGAGAGCATCGTCAATGGCTTTTTTTTGCTGCATGGCCACCGATCGACGCTTGATATAGAGGGCTCCGCAGTTGGCGGTCTTGGGATCAACCCCGATATAGTAGAGCAGGGATTTCAGCGTCACCCCCTTGCGAACCGCATACCGGGATGCTCCGGCAATGGCACCGGCGCAGCCAACCAAGATGGTTGAGCCCGGTCTATCCGCATGGAATTCCACAATATCTTCATCGCGCACCGAAAACTTCGCAAAGTCTTCCACCGTCATATAGGTGTTGAAGCGAGCGCGATTGCGCGTTCCCTGCACGCTCACATGGGTGGCTCCGGGCTGCGGTGTCACCATGCCAAGGAGATTTTTGCCCAATTGCGCTGCGCCCTGTCTGAATTCATAGCGCCCCTGCTGGCGGACAAGACCAAGCGCTGCCACACCAGCCCCGCGTTTCCCAACCACAATCACATCCCCATCTTGCAAATGCACCTGCGGAAGATTGCCGTTGGTGATGAAATCGTAGAGATCGACGTTGGCGATGGTGCGATTGGCGCGTTTGACGAGAATGTTCCGGTAGCTGCCGGCCTCAGCAACAATGCCGCCCGCCCGATCGAGAAAATACAAGATCGAATCGCCAGGGCCGCCCGCATAATGGCCAGGTCGAACCACATTGCCTGTCACAAAGACAGCCAAGGGCTGGCTCGAGAGCAAATCAACATAGGCCTCCACGTTTTGCGTAAAGACTTCGGTGATCTGCTGATCCACCGCCCGCTGCAAGCCAGCATTGGTCACCCCTTCGACGCTGATGGGGCCGACCTCTGGGATAAAGATATTGCCCTGATGGTCAACCACCACGACCCCGTCAAAAGACACCGCTCCCCACAAACGCACCATAATCCGATCGCCTGGCTGGATCGTATAGCCTGGATGGATGCCGCTCTGCCAGGTGCCGGCAAAGTTGCCCAAGAAAAGATCCGCGCCAAAGGGTTTGAGGGTCTCCACAAGATCCTGCGGATAGCTTGTCTGCGCCCAGGCAGGCGGAGCCTCAAGCGGGGAAGCCTTTTTAACAGGTCCTGGGATCGCCGCCTGAGGGCGCGAGCTGGGACGCTGTTGCATCATGATGTCGTTGCGGGTGAGGGGCTTGGGTCTGTCTTTAGCCGGATAGACCCTGTCGGGATTAACCCGTTGCTCTGCCTGGATGGACTGGTTTTCTTGTGCCATCACGCCTCTGCCCAAAGCCTCGAGTCGAGCTTGCTTTGTGGCGGTATCAACCGCGTAGGCTGGGTTTGCCCACATAAGCGCAAAAAGCACGAGACAAGGAAAGACCGATAGGAGCATTCGCATCGTTTAAAACCCCGCGTGTTCACGCACTGCCGCAATGATTAAGGAGGTAAGCCCCAAGAGCAGAAGGGCTGTGATCATATAAATGCACGCAAAGAGCAATGGCCTGGGATAGAGCGACTCGTCCGCCAACGTTGGCCGCTGGAAGGCCTCAATATACTGGGTCTGCGAATCCGCACGAACTCTGGCAGCCTCAAGCGATGCCATGGCTGAGGTCAATTGCTTTTGCGCAAACTGCTCTTCCAGAGCCAAATTCTGGAATCCGCTTAATAAATCGTTGAGCGACTTGTCGTCCTTGATCTTGCCGGCAAGCCTGAGCTTTTCGCTGGCCAGCTGCTTTTCCAAAACCTTCAGACGGTTTTCGAGCTGCCGAACTCGTGGGCTCCCCTCCTTCATAAAGGTTCGCGCCTCGGAGAGTTCGGACGAAGTCTGGGTCACCTCGGCCTCAAGCTTGTTGACCAAGGCGTAGAGACCGGTTGCCACAGCCTCGGGATCCAAGATGACGGTCTTCTCCCGATAGGTGTGCATGGCCTCCCTGGCACGCACAATCCGCTGTTCAGCCCTGCGTACTTCTAGTTCCGCCTGCTTGATCGCGTCCTGCCGGGCACGGGTGTTCATGGCATTGACAAGGTCTTCGCTCAACGCCAGCAAGCCTTCACAGACAGCCAGCGCTTTTTGCGGGGTGAAGGCCTTCACCCGCACATCCAAAATGCTTGTATCCGGATCATACCCCACCTCGCACGCCCATTCCCAAAAATCTTTGATCTCCTCGTTGCTCGCCTTTTTCTTCAGACGATACCAAGGGTCGAGCTTCGAATCCGCATAATGGTCGCGCAAATGGAGCTTTTCATCGAGTTTGAGAAACATATCCAGGGATTGGATATAGTTCAGCACAATATAGGAATCGTTTTGCGTATTGGAGGGCAGGCTGAATATTGTGCTCAGCCCCTCCAGGGGGTGGGAGCCGTTTTGCCCCCTGACAGCAAAACGCGCTTCGGAGATATAGGCCTGGGAGGCAAAGAGAAGGAGGTAGAAAAAGATACAAATCCCTGGCAACAGCACAAAGAGCATGATAAGGCGCCTGGCCAGGCTCTTTTTCCACAGCTGCCGTTCAACGCCTGAGACCAGATTATGCCAGGTGTTTGGGGCTGGCATGTGGAGGGTGTATTCAGGGATGGGCTCTAACGCCCCTGAAGGCGGGAGCGCCACAGCCTTGGCCTCGGTTTGGGGGAGTGCCACGGCCTTTTTGCCAGCCAATTGCACGGCATTTTTGGGCGCTGCTTTGGGCGGATTTTTCGGGGGATCGGGCTTTTTGGGGGCTGGTTTTGCCGGCACCTTGGGTTCGTCCCACTCAAAATCCTCGAAGGGAGCCACCTCAACATCGCGCACATGGAGCACATCGGCAACCGTAAAGGCTTCGGGAATACGCCCTTCTTCGGTGAGCCCCACCTCGACCTCACCAGAACCGGAACCGGCATAGAGCAAAAAATGTTCAAGCGCGCTGATGTGCTCTTGCTTGAGCATCCGGGCAATGGATTCAGCATCCCAGGGCGCGCCGTTGTTGGTTTTGCCAGCCGTGTTCATGGCTGTGGCCTTGGCCTGGAGATAGCTGACCGTGTCGAATTCGTTGGAGGGGTTAATCCCCTCTAAGGTGCCCTGCTCCCGATAATGCACCCAGGGATTGATATGGTCTTTTTGGAATTTCTTATAAATTTCTGACGCGTAGAAAAAAATGTTTTGCCGAATTTGTTCTTCGGTTAAGCCACCTTTTTTGGGATCCTGAAAATCGTGGATGGCTTTAAACTGCAAATAGCAGCCAATCGAGAAATAATCCTTGGGGTTGCGGCGCTGGTATTTGTTCTCCTGATTGTCCTGCTCCTCGTCCACAGCGTCGGTGACGCGCACCGAAAAATCCGCGTCCGTGAGTTCAGGGACGCGTTCTGCAGGTGGCACGACAAATTCTTCGGGAATATCGCCTTGCGGGGTCAATCCATGGGCAACCTCGCCAGGCCCTTTGCCGGCAAAGCGCACAAAATGTTCGAGCGCGCTGATGGAAAGCTTGCGGAAAAAGGCGCCCAGTCGCAAGGCATCCCAAGGTCCCTCTTCCTGCATAATCCCTGCGGCGTTGAGAGCCTGGGCTTTGGCTTCAAGATATTTGTGGGTGCAAAAGGCGTTGGAAGGGTTCAACAACTCCATGGTGCCATAGAGGCGGTAGTGTTCCCAGGCATCCAGGCCTGCTTGGGCGAAACCAGAATGAATTTTGGCCGCATAGGTGACAATGTTTGCCCGGATTTCCTCCTCAGACAGACCACCGTGTTCTGGTGCTGCATAGTATTGCAGCGCCTTGCTGCAGCAGTATTGTTTCGCATCAAAAAAAATGCTCAGGAAGCGTTCCTGAACCTTGGCAGAGGCGGATTTCTTGGTTGGATTTGCCATGCTCTTGTGCGTAATCCTTGCTGTTAAAGCCTCATTCGACTCACAGGGAGCCATCACCGGTTATATCGGGCGCAAGAATCCATCCCTTTTCCGGATCCTTGCAGGCTGCAATGCGCGAACGCGAAGAGCCCTGGATACGTGCTTCCCGACACTCCATATTGAGTGCCGAATAATAGCTTCCGCCCACAGTGACAAGCCCTGTGCCGTAGTGGGTTCCGGAAAAGTGCTGGCTGGCTCCTTCAGGCGCCTGCCCGATAAACTGCGCGATCTGGCTCTCAAGCGGTGTTTGGACAATGCTTTCCTGAGGGACTACGTGTTCTTTGGGCTTGTGGGCGCATGCCCCAAGGCAGAGGAAAGAAAGGAACACGGCAACGATGGGGAAAAACAGGTGGCGAACTCGCATACACACTACACTCCAATCGGAGGGACAACGAAAAAAGGAACAATACCCCACTCTCCCGCAAAAAGCAAAAAGCGCACACACACCCTGTGTCAGCTCTTTGGTCGTGCTTGGCAAGGGCAATTGCGAAAAACCCAAAGCCTGCTATAGTTGGGCACGCTTCTCTGTGTCCAATCCCTCCTATCGCTTTTCAACCAACAAGACATTCAGAAACCATTGCATGGTGTACTGCCACGCATACGCGTTTCTCTTCAATACATAATGCTTGTATGGAGGATCTATGGGAAAAAACATCGTTGTCATTGGCGGCGTGGCCTTAGGCCCCAAAGCTGCCTGCCGTTGCTTGCGTCTGGCTCCAGACACCAATCTCACCCTTGTGGATGAAAATACCTTTATCTCCTATGGTGGTTGCGGCCTCCCCTACTATGTCTCAGGCGAGATCCAAGCGCTCGACGCGCTCCGCTCAACAAACTACCAGGTTGTCCGCGATCCCGCGTTTTTTGCCAAGATGAAGGGCTTTCGGGTGATGACACAAACCCGTGCAACGGCGATTGACAGGGCAAAACAATGTGTGCACGTGAAGCACCTTGACAGCAATACCGAAGAAGACTTGCCCTACGACTCACTTGTCTTGGCAACAGGTGCAAAACCCAGAATACCTCCCTTTGAAGGCAAGGATCTGCGCAATATCTATACCCTGACCAAGTTGGAAGACGCTGATCAGATCCGCAAAAACTGCGAATCAGGCGCTGTGACCGATGCCGTGATTATTGGTGGCGGCTTTATCGGCCTTGAGGCAGCCGTTGCCCTGGCTGACATGTGGGGCATACACACAACCGTGCTCGAAATGGACAACACCCTTATGCGGGCGGTTCTGCCAGAAACCCTGGGCAAAGTGGCTGAAGCCGACATGGTCAAACACGGGGTGACGGTTTTAACCAGCGAGAAAACCCTCAAGTTTACCGGGGAAAACGGCGCTGTCACCGCGGTTGTCACCGACAAACGCACCATCAAGGCCCAGTTGGTCATCATCGCAACCGGCTTTATTCCCAATGGGCAATTGGCCAAGGACGCGGGATTGCCGACCCTTGGCAATGGCGCCATCATTGTCGACGCCTTTATGCGGACCGAAGACCCCCATATTTATGCTGGCGGCGACTGCGCATCTATCGTGAATATCATCACCGGCAAACACGGCTACCTGCCCCTTGGCAGCATGAGCAACAGGCAGGGACGCGTCATTGGCACCAATATTGCCGGCGGCTCCCAGACCTTCCCCGGCTTTGTGGGCACATGGGCTGTCAAACTCTTTGACATGTCCATCGCCGCAACAGGCCTCACCATCGACCGCGCCCGCATGGAAGGCTTTGACGCCATAAGCGTCACAGTGGAACAGCTCGACCGCGCCCACTTCTATCCCGAAAAGGATATGATGGCGCTTGAGATCGTTGTCGACAAAAAAACCCGCCGCGTGCTGGGCATGCAGGGAGCGAGTGCCAACGGTCAAGGCCTCAAGGCACGCATCGATGCGGTTGCCGCTCTGCTGCAATGCGCCAAACCCACGGTCGCCGATGTCTCCAATCTCGAAGTGGGCTATGCCCCGCCCTTTGCCGCAGCCATGGATGTTGTCAATGTGGCTGGCAACGTCGCCGAAAACGTGCTCGACGGCCACTTTACCGCCATCAACGGCATCGACTTTGCCGATCTTTGGGAAAAACGCAGCGATAACACGATCTTCTTTATCGATGCCCGTCCCAAGGGAGCAGGAGATGCCCTGGCGCAAAAGCATCCGGAATGGCACCCCATTCCCCTGGAGCAGATCGAAGCGGAATTACCCACTATTCCCAAAGACCGCGATATCGCCCTTATCTGCAATACAGGGCTCAGATCCTATGAAAGTCTGCTCATCTTGCAACGCCATGGCTATACCCGCATCAAGAACGCCATGGGCGGCATGCAAGCCCTCAAACAGATGGGCTTAGACCCCAAGGCGTAGTTGTACACAACGTCCAGACTGGGTCTGGACGTTTTTTTTTCACTCATTACCAACGGAAGCCCCCATGCCAGAAATTGAAACGCCCACACAATCCTTCACAATGCCCCCCGAGATCTGGCAGAAAATGCTCGATAGCATCCTCCCCAAACCCTTTTACAAACGGCATCCCATCCTCACGACTCTTGCTGCCTTCCTCCTCATAAGCTTTTTCTTCCAACTCTTCTTCCCGAGCAAGGAAGACAGTCAAGACCTCTCGCTCGATGAAGACCATCTGGCCTTGGTTTCCATCAAAGGCGTGATCTACGACTCGCAAGACACGCTCAAATGGATCCACACGCTCCTGCACACGGACAACATCAAGGGGGTTTTGCTTCGGGTCGATTCCCCTGGCGGCAGTGCAGCAGCCTCACAGGAACTCTTTGCTGCCATCAAAGCCCTCGCCAAGGTCAAACCCGTCTGCGTCAGCATGGGACAAACCGCAGCCTCAGGGGGACTTATGGTCAGTATGGCCGGGGAGAGAATCTTTGCCAATGCCTCCACCATTACGGGCTCCATCGGCGTTCGCATGGATATCCCCCAAGTCAAAGCCCTTGCCGACAAAATCGGCATTGCCCAGGAGACCCTGGTAACCGGCCCCTATAAGGATGCTGGCTCCTCCCTCCGCCCCCTTTCAGACAAAGATCGCGCGTATTTGCAGGGCATTTTAGAGGATCTGCACACGCAATTTATCACCATTATCGCCGATGCCAGAAATCTCCCCATGGAAAAAGTGAGAGAGCTGGCCAACGGCCAAATCTACACAGGCCAAAAGGCACAAAGCCTGGGTCTTATCGATGACCTGGGCACCCAGGAAGACGCCCATGCTTGGCTTGCGCACAAGACAGGCGTCGCTGTGACAAAGAAACTGGTGACAAAGCCCAAGCGCTTTCCCTGGTATGAGGACTTTCTCACCTCCCAAAGCCATGCCCTGGTGCAAAGCCTGAGAGAATCGCTCGACTTTTTGGGATTTGCCCCCATTGTCCGCTATCAGTAAGCCGCAAAAAAAGCCCTCTTCGCTTTGGAGAGGGCTTTTTTTGCGAGCCAATCACCCCGACCCACACGGGGTCAGAGCTTGCTGCGCACAGCTCTTGTGAAAAAGGTTAAAAATGCGTTTTAATAAAGTACCAAAGGGCAATAAAGAGAATAACCGTTGCGAGATTTGCAAGTTCAGTGTTATATAGCCCCGATAAAACCTCATACTTCTTTACATAATATATGCCAAAGGCGCAGAAAAAAATAACGATAAGGATAAACAAAGAATCAGCGAGTGTTTGAATATAATGCATAATCATCACCGCCTTCTCACGAGACTACGTCAACACTGAATCACTAATGCCCTTTCATTTGAAGCATAACATCGATCGTGTCAATATCAGCGGCAAAATCCATGGCATCGTTTTGCAAAAGGCTGCCCAGCTCTTCACGGAATGCCTGATCCAAGCGCTCCAAAAGAGCAGCGCTTTTGTCAAGCGTCTTTTGAATCTCCCCTTGGATGGGGCCTTGGGAGAGACGCTGGTATTCGTCAATAATCTTGTGGACAGCAGGCAGATAGCGATCGAGAAATTTTTGGCCAGGGGTTCTATCCTGAGGATCCTCACGCATATTTTTTACAATTTCGAGCGTTGTTTGCGCGATCGATTCCACGAACCTCGTGATATTGTCGGGGAGATGGGCGGTTTTTTGCACAAGAAGAGCGGCCTGCTCTTCAAAGCCAAACAAGATGCTCTCCCACTCATCCCCTGTCTGCCCACCCCGCAAGGTACGAATTGCCTGTGTCAGAAGGGCGTTTACGGCATGGATCTGATCCACGACAGCGGAGGCATCGTTTTTCTGCCCAAAGGTCTGCGATCGCAAGAGGCCTTTTGACCAGCCGCTCGATGTGCTGGGTTTCGCACTCTCGCAATAGCTGACAACAGCATTGACCGTCTTTTCAAGACGCACAATGGTTGGAATGGCCTCGCGAATCTTCCCTTTGACCAGGGTTGCATAGCTTGCAACGTGCGCTGTCAGCATTTTGATCTGGGGGATCAAATTTTCAGGACGAACCAGCCCCAAATTGATCATCTTCAAACGCGCAAGACATGTTGTCAACATTTCCTCGTGGATTTGTTCTGCCCGAACGCGACCATAGATGACCTGGGCTACAACACCAAGCGCAAAGACCACGCCAAAGGAGGAAAGCGTCAACACCATCGATCGACCAAAGGAGAGCGAATCCACACAGAGCAGCAACAAGGGAGCTCCCACCCAATCCCAGGAAAGGCGCCCACGATTTTGCCATATCCGCAACAGCCACGACTCTGCGCCCCCCAAAAAAAGCGCTGCATCAGGAGGCACGCCGAGAGCAAGGGCAACAACTGTCATCAAAAGACCAAAGCCAACAGGAAGCCACCAGACAGCCTTGCGCCAATCGCCACGGGGGAAGAGGCAGATGAAGCCGATATAGGCCACGACAGCAGCGGTATTGGAATGAAGGGATTCGCCTATGCCGAAGGCGACGATAAAGCCAAGGATAAAGACCAAAAGCCTGCGCACAAGCAGGGAAAAAAAAGAGGGCTTGTTCTGGGCTTGTGGCTGCGTATCAGAAATATGCTGTGCCATAAAGGACACCTACCGTTGGCCTTGATTCAGCGCTCCCCCGAGTCCTCGGGCGCCTTCGATGGTGTCAGCCACTTTCTGCTGCGAGAGATCCGTCAGACGGACGCGCAGATCTTCTTCCATGTGCTGCAATTCGCGTTCGGTTGCACGGCGACGTTCACGGCCTTCACGGGCAATCGTCATGGTCTCTTCAATGGTGGCAATCAGCTTCTGATGCACATTACGCAGGGTTTCGATATCGACCACAGAGCGCTCCACTTCCCGGGCTGTCTCAACCGTTGATTGGTGCAAGAGATCGGCCGTTTTTTGAAGCATACTATTGGTTGTGTCCGCCACTTCCTTTTGCAGTTTGGCAGCCTGGCGCTGGCCATGGAGGGAGAGCGCCAAAACCATCTGGTTTTTCCAGATCGGGATGGTGGTCAGAATGCTTGTCTGGATTTTTTCCGCCAGAGTCTGATCGTTGCTTTGGATCATGCGGATCTGGGGGGCGGTCTGCAGGGTGATGGTGCGGGAAAGCTTCAAATCGTGGAGTCTGCGTTCAAAACGGGTTAAGCGTTCGGCAAGATCCCTGACATTCTGGGCAGCGAGATTGTCCCCACTCTGCTTGGCGATCTCCTCAAGCTTGGGCAATTCCTCTGTCCTTGCACGCTCAAGGCTCATCTCACCTGCCTTGATATAGGCGCTCAACTGCTCGTAATAATTCTTATTGTGTTCGTAGAGCTGTTCAAGAATCTTGATGTCCTTCAAGAGGCCATACATGGCATCTTCGAGCTTTTTGCTGATACCTTCGACCTGTCCCAAGACCGTATCAAACTGTCTGAGCGTATCTTCGATGGAATTGAACAATTTCCCCACAAGCGGCAGCGAGCTCAAAAAACCTTTCTTCGGTTGGGCTATCTGGTCGATGTCCACATCCTTAATGCGCCCCATCAGCTCAGCAAGGCTCTGCCCCACAGGCCCTGAATCCTTCACCCGAACATTGCCAAGCAAGGAGTCGGCAAATTTTGAAATCTCGCCCATGGTCTTGGCACCATAGCTGAGGGTTAAGGTCGGATTGGCAAAATCGATTTCCGCTAAGGCAGCCTGCACCTTGGTATCCTGAACAGGAAGCGACTCAAGCGTCGCCACTTCATTTATCGCCATCGTCGAAACCCCTTGATGTATTTGTACGAGAAGATCCTCGAGAAATTGCAAACCGTACCATGACAAAAATGGTGTGCATTGCGCCAAAAAACCGCGCCTACGCCGCCACGATCGCACCAACAGGCACTCATTGCCCGTTAAAGGCTTGGTCGTGGGCATAGCTATTTTGCCCGACAATGCGAACGCAGTCAAGACGAACAAAACAAACCGTATTTAAATAGACTCTTTTTGGAAAACACAACGTCACAATACACAATAAATTTCTTACAGATATCCAAGATAACCTCAGGAAAAAACACAAAGACCCATCAACTCCTCCCAATCGAGACACAGTCCAGACTTTTTGATCGCCATGGCGATATCCCTTTGGATGCGCACGCGTATCTCTTGTGCCAAAAGTTTGCGGGGATAGAAAACACACCTGCATCGCCCTCCCTTGCTGCCCACGCAAGACACATTGTCCTTGCCCACATGCTCGGCGTATTGCGAAGGTGACAGCGCGAGTCTTTGATTGGCTAGCGCACTATTCGCTTATGGGAGCGTTTTTGGGGAGGCCTATCTAAGGTGCTTCCCTTTCAGACGAGCGAACACAGGCTGTGCCTTGACCGCTTACAACACCCATGCCCCCTGATTGTACGAAGCTTGCTTCGCAAAGCACGGTGTTTGTGCGGCCTCTTGACGTCTTGGCATACGACTTTATAATTTTTGATATCTCAAAAATTATAAAGCGGGAGGCTTTTGATGGAGGATGTGGTTTTGGGCTGTTGTATCTTTGATGAGCCGGATCTGTGTGCGCAGGGCTGGCTTGCCACAGGGGGAGAGAAGACTGAGCGCTTTGAGTCAGTGGATGAGGTGTTAGAGCACTATCCCTCATCCCAATGGCTGACCAATGTGCCCTATACCGTACGCAAGGAACTGGGTGTTATGCCTCAGACGCAGTGCTGCTGCGCAGGGTATTTTCACGAAGATTTTGTGCGTCTTTCGGCCAGTCTTGGGATTCAGGAACGACGGGGTATGGCGATTTTTGGGGGGATGCTGATGAATCGAGTGACAAGGCTTGCCAAGGCCTTTGTGGACGAAGCGTTTTTTCCAGCGCCCTATGCCGTGAAATTTGGATTTCAGAGGGCACTTGGGCTCAGCACGCTCTTTGTCCCAGGGATTTTGAACGAAGCCTTTACCAGCGCAACCTACTATTCTGTTGAATGCCCCTTGGCGTACGAATATCCCGAGAAAGAGCATATTGGCACGCTCCTTGTTCCCCAGCGCACCCATTGTGCCCGCATTTTCGACGCTCCTTTGCCCCTTGGGCGTTTTCTCCCAGCGTCACGGGACGAGATCCCTGCTCAAGGAGCCAAACGAGAGGACATCATTGCCTATCTCAGAGACAACAGGGATCGACCAGGGCTTTTTCACATAGTTTGGAGCAATCTTGATGCCAACGTACGCCCTCTGCTTCGCTTTTCTCGGCATTTTGGAGACATGCCCAGAGAACTCTGGTTGACCTCGCCCGATTTCATGCTTTTGGCACCCTTTGCGGATATCACCATCTATGAGGTCTATTTTGCCGAATCGGTTCACCATCTCGATCGCCTTGTTTCGCTTGCTGAGACCTTTGGCGAGCACGCGGATTGTTCTATTTCAAGCCATCTGTTTTTTGAAAATCTCTGGCTTGGTCAGACTGTGGCCAGAAAAAGCCGACAGCGTCTTCCTGGTCTGTTCGCTGTCAATCCCAATACCAGCTATCTGCGGGCACGGGATCGTTTTGTCCTGTTCCAGAGTGTGGCCAATCTCATCAAAAACGGGATTACGGTTTTAGGCTATGGCAATGGGCGTATCCGGGTGGATATGAGCCGTACGGATCCCTTGCGTCTCTTTACCATCGCCCGCGAAAACGGTCTTATTCCGCCCTTTCTTGGTCTACAGGGGGATCTCTTGCCCAAGCCTTCGGAGGAAAAGGTGCTCTCCTATATGCAGCATTGGTTTGCCACCAACAATACAGCGGCTATTTTGGACTTTGACGGCAAGATGGTGAACTCGTTGTTGGCGAAAAGCGCCAATCTGGCCGGAGGCAAGGATGAAGCATAAGGCAGAGAGGGAAGAGGATCATGTGGTGTGGCAGGGATTAGAAGGGGTTTTGTCTGGTATTGGCTATCAACAATCTGTCAACAGAAAGCTCCTCTCCTGTGTGCTTCTGCTTGTGCTGCTGTTGAGCGCAAGTCTCTGTGGCATTCTTGTCTTGCTCAGTATGGAACCCAAGCCCGTGTATTTTGGCATGAATCAAGAGATGCAGATTCTGCCGCTGCATCCTCTTACCGATCCGATCTACACGGATGCCGCACTGACATCGTGGGCAGCCCAGGCTGCGACAACGCTCTTCAACCTCGATTTCGTGCATTGGCGGGAGCAGCTTGCAGAGCTTCGCCCCTATTGCACAAAACAGGCCTATCTGGGCTTTCGCAAATCCCTGGAGGCTGAGGGGCATCTGGGGATTGTGACACAGTATCGGGCATTGATGCACGGGGTTCCCACCGGCATTCCCCGTATCGTGGCTGCGGGTGTTGTTGGCAGTCGCATGAGCTGGGAAGTGGAGGTACCGTTTTCCATCGCCTATGAAACATCGGAGAAAGTGCTGGCCGAACAGCGCTGTACGATCACCATGCGCATTCAGCGCATGGCAACCTCGGAATTTGTCAAGGGTATCGCCATAAGCCAATTGGTTGTGAGCAAGGAAAGGACGCCGTAGGAGAGATGTATGCGATTTGATGGATTGTTGTATGCGATCAATGACGCGATCGCGCAGTGTTTGGCTGTGGCAGGGCTGACATCTTTTGCCGCAACACGATTGTACACCAACGACAGAGACGGTGTTTTGGTGGCTGACGACGGCTCCTTGGTTTCGCTGTTGCGGCTCGACGGCAGCCTTTCCCTGATCGGGGATGCCGCCTTTGCCGACATAATCGGCCAGATGGCGAGCATGATAGCGCAACCCTTGGGCAAGTCGTGTCATGTCTTGCAGTGTTGTTTGAGCTATGAACCCAAGGCAGCCAAGCGCGTGATGCACGAGCAATTTGGGCCGATGCATGCCACGGCACGAGCCTTGGAACTCGATGTGGGGGCTGTACTCACCAATTGGGAAGAAAAAATGGCCAGCCTTTGCAGCGAAGAGAGCGTGTATATGGCTTTGTGGACAAAACGCACAGCGCTTCCCAAACTTCGGCAAAAGCAGGAGGAAAAAAAGGAAAAGCATTGTGTAGGACGAACAGGCTCTGTGACACGGATGCTCTCTGCCGATGCCTTGCGCGATCAGCATATCTCCCAGGTTCGGACGATCCTTAGTTTTTTCCACGACCAACACTACAAGATCGTCTGGTTGGACAGCCATCGCGCCTGTGCTGCTCTGCGCCACATGCTTGTGCCACACAGTCCCCTCACCTGGCGCCCCCGTTTTTTAGACGATTGTGCGTGGCGGCTTGCCAACGACAGTGGAGCCAATATCGACGATATCACAGGCTGTCTTGTGCCAACCATAGCCCGCCAGATTTGGCCAGAGCGTGTCGAATACATGGATGGCAGCACCATCCGCGTTGGGGAGACCCTGTTTGCCCCCCTGCTCATGACGCTTCCGCCGCAGACGGTCTTTTCCTTTGACAAGCTCTTTGCCAGCCTGCGGGGGGAGATGCCCTGGCGAGCGACGTTTTTGTTGAGCGGCGATGGCCTCCGCGGGCACAATCTGAAGCATCTGTGTGCGCAGGTTTTGGCCTTTGCCAGTTCAACCAACAGGATGCTGGTCAAGGCCTACGATGCCTTGGAAGAGGCCTGGCAAGAGGGACGCTGCATCGTGGGCTTCCAAGCCTGTTTTTGCACCTGGGTATCAACCCTCGATGGGGAGAATATACAGGATCTTGCGCTGTACCGAGCACGCCTCAAAAGCCGTATCGAGGCCTGGGGAAGCTGTGCGGTGCGGGAACGGTGCGGCGATCCCCTTGTGGCGCTTTCTGCCACCATTCCTGGCCTTCTGCCCACATCCCCTGCGCCCAAGGCCTTAGCTCCCCTTGAGGAGGTCTTGTCTTTGCTTCCCTTGCATCGACTGTCCTCGCCCTGGGATGTGGGCGATCTTCCTCTGCGAACACCTGATGGCAAATTCCTGCCGATTGGCCTTTTCCATTCCAAGCAGGCCTCGTGGAACGAGGTGGTCTTTGCCGGCATGGGAGCAGGCAAATCCTTTTTCTTAAACACCATCAATTTCTTTTTTTTGCTGAGATCCGGCCAGACTCATCTTCCGTGGTTGACCGTGATCGATATCGGTCCCTCCTGCAAGGGCTTGCTCAGCATCCTTGCCTCTGCCTTGCCGCCGGAAAAACGCCATCTCGTTGTGCACGCCAAGCTCAAAAACAGCCAGGATCGGGCGATCAATCCCTTCGATACCCCGCTTGGCTGCCACTCCCCCCTGCAAAACCATGGCGAGTTTCTCAACAATTTGCTCTGCCTTTTGTGCACCCCGTTGGAAAAGACCGCCCCGGCAGACGGGATCAGCGGGCTTTTGCGGGAGGCAGTGGATCAGCTCTACAAACGCTTGGCGCCAAAGGGGCCTCTCCCCAAACGTTTTGATCCCTTTTGTGAGCCCAAGCTCACCCAAAGAGCTGAGCAGCTCGGCTTTTCCTACGACGCCACCACGACCTGGTGGGAGGTGGTGACCTTTTTCTTCGAGCACAAGGCCTTTCCGGAAGCCATTGGCGCCCAGCGCTATGCCATGCCTGTTTTGGCGGATCTTGCCCAGATTGTGACAGAGCGGACGGTTGCGGAAAACTATGCAGGCATTGCGGTTGGGAGCGGTGGCGAATGTGTGCCTGAGGCGTGTTCCCGGTATTTGATCAGCGCCATCACCGAATACCCGATCTTGGCCAATCCAACCTGTTTTTCGCTGGGGGCTGCCCGCGTCATCGGCCTTGATTTGTACGATGTGACACCCAGAGGCGGCATGGCAGCCGAGCGGCAGTCGGGCATCATGTATATGATGGCTCGCTATGTGGGTGCCAATCATTTTTTCATGAGTTTGGATGATCTGCGTGAAATACCCGAACCCTACCGCGAATACCACCGTCCCCGCCTCGAAGAGCTCATGGGCGATCCCAAACGGCTCTGCTACGATGAATTCCACCGCGCTTCGTGTCAGGATATGCACAATCCGCTTTCCAGGCAGATTATTGCGGATTTGGCCACAGCAACACGAGAATCCCGCAAGCTCAATCTCTCTATCGGTCTCTACAGCCAACGCCTGTCTGATTTCCCGCCGGAACTGGTTGCCATGGCCACAAGCATCTATGTGCTTGGCAGCGCCAATGCCAAAGAGGCTGAAGAGATTCGAGAGCGTTTTGGTTTTACGGACGAAGCGGTCAAAGCCTTGCGTGCCATCACGCGTCCCAATGCCGATGGCGCAACCTGTGTTGCGCTTTACAAAACCGTT
Source organism: Desulfovibrio sp. (assembly GCA_017450275.1). GTDB lineage: Bacteria > Desulfobacterota > Desulfovibrionia > Desulfovibrionales > Desulfovibrionaceae > Desulfovibrio. The sequence continues at coordinate 34,084 of JAFSVD010000014.1, forward strand.
GAGGGAGAATGCGTGCAAAGTGTCACCAACAGTGCCGGCAGCCTGGCCTTGTGGGCTTTTTCCACAACCGCGGAAGATATGCGGGTGCGCGACCGACTCTACCAGCGCCTTGGCTGCGGAGAGACGCTTCTTCTGCTCCACACCCACTATCCCAAGGGCACGATCAAGGAAGAAATAGAACGCCGCAAAGCCGTGATGGTGGAAAACGCGCTCCAGGAAGCAGAGGATATCGAGGAGACGATTTTTCAGGAACTGCTTCAAAGCGCTTTGCGCAAACAAAAAAGCGGTTCTTTTCAAAATCTGGAATGGACGTGTGCTAAAACAAGAAATGCCTAAACGCTCTTTTCTTCAAAGCGTTTGGGCAAGCCAGCTACACCCCTTATAGGTGGTACCACGACGGATAGTGCATCGCGCTATCCGTCTTTTTTGTTCAGAGACAATGTTATGGTTCTTAGGGAAGAATCGTTGTTTCGGATACAAGCGACAGCGAAGCTTTTCGCTCAAACAAGGCCATATATTCCTGATTGCCCTTGGAACCTTTGATTTTAGAGGGAATACAGGCTCGGCAGGTAAAGCCCAAGGTATCCTGGCAAAAGGTGATGATCTTGGCACACGCGGCTTTCTGCTTCTCCACATCTTTGACAACACCTCGAACCGTCTCATGGGGTCCCACTTCAAACTGCGGCTTGATCAAGAGACAGAGTTTGGCAGAGTCTTTCAGCCACTGGCAGCAGGGTTGTAAGATCAGGGTGAGCGAAATAAAGGAGACGTCCGCGCACAAAAGATCCAGGGGTTCACCAATCAGGGTGGGATCGGGATTGCGCAAATTGACCCCTTCCCGGGATACCACCCGCGGATCCGCCCGTAACGACTCGTGGAGCTGATTGTGACCAACATCAAAGGCATAGACGCGACGGGCACCGTGCTTGAGCAAACAGTCGGTGAAGCCACCGGTTGAGGCACCGGCATCGAGGCAGACACAATCCGTGACATCCAGCTCGCAATGCTCAAGCAGGGTCAAAAGCTTGTAGGCGCCCCGGCTCACATAGTGCGCTTTTTCCTGCACAGCCAAACGCGTGTCCGAAGAGAGATTCTGACCCGGTTTTTCCACCCGCACCGTTGTCCCAGCCACAGAGACAATGCCTTCCATGATGAAGCGCTTTGCCTGCTCCCGGGATTCGGCGAGCCCCTGCTCAACCAAAAGCTGATCCGCCCGCTCTTTGCGCTTTTTCATCAAACCCCCGACTCCTGATAGTGTGGTGGTTTTGTCTGGGCGATCTTTGAGGCGTAGAGAATATCCTTCATCTCCTTGAGCTCGCTTTGCAAGGAGGCCACCAAACGCTCAAGGCCAGCGATTTGCTTCTGCTGGCTGATAAGCGCTCCATTGAGGTCTTTCAAGAGCGTTTCCTGAAAATAGCATGTCTCTTCAAGGCGTATCAAACGGGCTTCTTCTTCCATGGCGTTTTGTTTGTTTTTCGAGGGTTTGGGTCTTTGTGCGGGGCAAGCAGGCTGTGCTGGCGCAAGCGCTCGGCATCCGTGGTGGCACAAACAATGGGCTCTCCCGAGGGAGTGATTTTGGCGTAGAACATGGCTGTGGCAATGGTTCCTGGCGTTGGGATAAAACACTGAGTCTGTTTGGGGCTCCAATGGCGTTTCGCAAGCCAGGTGGCCAAGGCCTCCATATCCGTATCCCGACAGGACGGAAACGCGCTGATCAAATAGGGCACCACATACTGCTCAAGGCCGAATTCCCGGCTTTTTTGATAAAAAAAGGCCAAAAACTGCTCAAAAAGCGCCTGCTTGGGCTTGCGCATAGCGTCCAGAACATGGGGAACAATGTGTTCTGGCGCAACCTTGATCTGGCCTCCGGTAAAATCGCGGATATAGCTCGCCAAGGCCTCGGGCTCGCGCAAGGCCAAATCAAAACGGACACCGCTCGCAACGCGCACACTGACAACCCCTGGCAAGGCTTTGACAGCCTGCAATAAGGCCACATGCTCCGCTTGCGGTGTGTGAAAAAACGGACACACCGTGGGATAGCAGCAGCTCACCCTGTGGCAGGAAAACAGGGGATCGTGAGCGCGCTTGGTACATACCCCCTGCCACATGTTGGCGGTGGGGCCACCGATATCGGATATGGCAAGCCCCTTTTGCCTGCGGCTTTGCGGATGCATTTTTGCCAAGGCACGAGCCTCTGCCAGAATCGAGGCTTTGGAGCGAGAGCTGATCGTTCTCCCCTGGTGCATGGCCAGCGAACAAAAGGAACAGCCGCCCCCGCAGCCCCTGTGGCTTGTGATACTTGTGGCAAGCATACCAGCCGCAGGAATGGGCTCTGTGTAGGAGGGATGCGCCTTCTTGGTAAAGGGAAGACCGTAAAGCACATCCATCTCTTCTGTTGTCAGAGGCTTTGCCGGCGGCGCAACAACAAGCGCCCGGCCTCCGCACACTTCATAGCCCCAGAGGCCTTGATGCACCTGGTCTTCCAAAGCGATGGTGAGATCCATAAGCAGGGACTTTGTGGCACAACAGGCTTCGTGGGAGGGGAAGACACAGGGACTTGTTGCGGCATAGTCTTCTGGGATGCGAATGGGTTTTCCAGAATCATCCAAGGGACTGATCCAGCATGTTCCTGGAATGCCAATGAGCTCCTGCTTGGCAGCCAAGCGTCTGGCCACCTCGACAATGGCGCGTTCTCCCATGCCGTAGACCAAGAGATCGGCTTTGGCATCAAAGAGGATCGGGCGTCTGAGCGCATCCTGCCAAAAGTCGTAGTGGGTGAGCCTGCGCGTGGAGGCCTCAATGCCTCCGAGCACGATGGGAAGATCCGGGAACGCTCTGCGACACACATTGGCATAGACAATGCTTGCCCGGTTGGGACGAAGCCCCATACGCCCCCCAGGGGAATAGGCATCCTGGAGGCGCTTTTTGCGAAAGGCCGAATAGTGCGCGAGCATGGAATCCACACAGCCTGCCCCAATGCCGACAAAGAGACGGGGCTTGCCCATCGCGCACACATCCTCTTCCCGATCCCACCGTGGCTGACACACAAGACCGCAGCGAAAACCGTTTTCGATCAACCAGCGCGCTAAGAGAACAATCCCAAAAGAGGGATGATCGACATAGCTGTCCCCGCTCACAAGCAAAACATCCAGCCTGTCCCAACCAAGGGCTTCCATGGCGGAAGCCGTTGTTGGGACATAGAGAGGCTGGATGCAGTGATTTTTTGTGCTTGGCATACTATGGGGTGGGGGGCATAATCATGGTTTTCGGCAGAGGCTTTTGTTCTTTGCCGGTCTCGTGATTGCCCAGAAAGCGCTCCCACTCCGAAAGATCCACAGCATCGTCGCGGTTTTGGTCGAGAGCGGAAAAGGCATTGTCTGTCATGCCCGCAAAGCCCTTGGCAAATTCCTCACGGCTCAAACGATCATCGCCATTGCTATCCGCTTTACAAAAGCGATGCAGGGCTTTTGGCTGGCTTTGATCGTTCAAAATCACGCTGCAGGTTTGCGCTAAAACAGGGGAAGCAAAGAAGAGATACAGCAAACAAGACAGGCAAAGCGCGATGGTTTTCTTATTCACCCAAGGCTCCTTCGCGAAGCTGATTGATGAATTCCTGCAAGGTATCAGGATCGCCGACTTCATGGTCATCCCGATACAAAAGCACGCGCCAATAGAAGACGGATTGCACCTTCAAGCCAAAGGCTGCGCTGTTTGAAAACGCAACGAGTTTTCGAAAAATCTGCCCTTTCTGCTCATCGGGCAAAGCGGCAAGCACGTCCTTGGCGTCCTTGGCCATGCTTGCAACAGATTCGGCTTTTTCCCGAAGAAGGGTGCGGTAGGTATCCAGATCGCCGTTTTCCAAGGCAACAAGAGCCGCTTTTTCCTTGCCAAGAATATGGTCGTGGCGATCACTGAGCCAAGCAATGACTGCTTCCATGGCTTGCATAGACACTCCTGTTTCGCAAAGACTAATCCCATTTGCGTTTGTCGCTGATGGGCTGAATTTGGGCTGGCAAACTTCCTGGCACCTTCACATAGAGGGTAGGACGAAGTTTGATCTTTTCCCTGAACTGATGGAGGAGTTCATCCTGACGCTTGAAATCCGTGGTCTCGATATAGAGCGCCATTTCATCGATGCCGTCGGGATTGGTCACTTCGATCTGCCAACGCTTGATCTCTTCAAAGCGGCTCATCACCTGTTCCACCTGATGCGGATAGACAAACATCCCCATGATACGGGCGGTTGTGTCGACGCGTCCCACAATGCTGCCTAAGCGCGGGCTCGTTCTGCCGCAGGCACAGGGACTGCGATCGATATAGGAGAGATCGCCTGTTGCCAGACGGATCAAAGGATAGGTCTTGTTAAAGGCTGTGACCACGATTTCCCCCACTTCGCCGTCTTTTAAGGGAATACCGGTGTCGGGATGACAGATCTCAACCAGACAGCGATTGGCGATATGGAGGCCGCATTTGTGGTAGCATTCATAGCCGATACAGCCCACATCGGCTGTGCCATAGCCCTGGCGCAGGATAATGTCGAATTTCTTCTCAAGCTGGGAGCGCATCTTTTCCGAGAGCCGTTCGCTGGTCACAAAGGCCACTTCCAAAAAGAGCTCTTTGCGCAGATTGATCCCCTTTTCTTCGGCTTTTCTGGCCAAATGCATGAGAAAACTCGGCGTGCCCACATAGCCTGAGACGCGGAGCTTTTGGAGAATGTCGAGCTGGGTTGCTGCATCGGAAGGGCCTGAGGGAATCACGGCACAGCCCAAATTGCTCAAGGGCTCTTCAAACATAAAGCCCGCAGGACCTAACTGGTAGTTGAAGGTGTTTTGCACGCAGTCCCCGGGTCGAAAGCCCACTGAATAAAAGGCTTCGGTATAGCCCCAATAGTCTTCCGTCCGATCTTCCGGATCGAAGATGGGACCAGGAGAGAGGAAGATGCGTTTCAACTCCCCGATATCCCGAGTCAAAAGCCCGCCGAGCCTGGGCCCCATGGACTGCAGAAAAATCAATTCCTTTTTCTTGAGAATGGGCACATGCTTGATGTCCGAAAGGCTTTTGAATTTCTCGACATTAAATTGTGCGCGGTCAAAGCGTTTTTTGACATCCTCCGAATACCTGTATGCATACGAGAGCAAGTCCTTCAGCTGTATGAGACAATACTGCCTGCGTTCCCCTTCATCTAAGACTTCACGGCGACTGTAAATGCCTTCAGTGCGATCTTTTCGTGTCATCCAACGTTTCAGCGTACAACCCCGAGGCCAGGGAGAAAAAACGCTGCCTCCATTTTATGTTAATTGCACGTGGCCAACTATGCACCACAAAAAATCCCCTTGGCCATCAAGGGGCGAATCAATTCGTAGGATGCGCCTTTGTCTGATAATAGACTCTGGGCACCATATACATAAGACTGAGCTGGGCAATATCGGGAACATACTGGGTCGCAATCACAACCGTCCCCATATTCCACAAGCTGGAATCAGGCCCTTCATTTGCCTGGGGCTTCCCAAACCGCCCCTCCACCATCGTGTGGATCTGGGAAGCTGTTGTGGCATTTTTGGCCGCATAATCGATTTTTAAAAAGCCCAGGGGCTGTGGTTTCCCGGAGCCGTAGCAAATAGTCATCTGCCCAGCCCCCGGCACAGCGCGGGTCACATCATAGACATCGCAGATATATTTGTCCGAAACACGAACCTTGGGAATTTTCGCTGTCTCCAAGACCTTGCGCATGCGATCCCGGTCGGTCTGATCCATACGCTGCCCAAAGAGGGCGATGCCACGGGAGGATGCATCGTCTGGAGCCATGGCCGCCAGTTCGTCGATCGCCTCTTTATTGCCGTTCATGCTCGCGGCATAGAGCAAAAGCTGTGCCTTGGCCGCGTCTTTGGGAACGCCCTTGCCCTCGCGGTAGAGATGCCCAAGACGGGCGAGCGCTTCGGTCTGCTGTTGTTTGGCAGCCTGACTGTACCAAGCGCAGGCGTTTTCAAAGCTTTGCGCAACCCCTCGCCCCCGCTCGTACATGAGTCCCAGATTGTATTGCGCCTCTGCCTGGCCTTTGCGGGCGCTTTTATCGTACCAGCGAGCCGCCTCCCGGGGATTGGCTGGAATGCCGCGCCCCTGGTCAAGCATCCACCCGTAATTGCTCATGCCCTTGGGATTGTCCGCCTTGGCTGAAAGCCCAAACCAATAGAGGGCTCGACCCTGGTCAACCGCTCCCCCCAGGCCTCGGTCGTAGAGAATGCCCAGATTGTTCATGGCATCCGCATCGCCCGATGCCGCCAATTTCTCCCAAATGGCTTTCGCCTGCTCGTATTCTCCGCGCTTGTAGTGGGAGAGCGCCTGCTCGGCACCGCTCAAGGCTTTCTCAGGCGAAGCCTCTTGAGCCTGCGTTTTAGCGGCCTTTGCCTCGCGTTTTTGGGCAGCGAAGCTTGTATCGCAGATGCCCAAGCCCGAAAAGCCCCCAAGCAATCCCAGGCAAAGAATCAGAAGCCGCGCAATGGTTGTCACGACACCCCCCAATCACCGAAGTTGCGAGCGTTTTTTGCAACCGAAATCGTTAAAATCCACTTCCCACAAATCCGTCACCCTGTCATCGTGCGCATAGACATGGCCTTTCCACGACGCTATGCGGGTATGGAGTGCATCCAGATGCACATACGAGAGCAAGGTTGACCATTGATCGCACAGGCTTCGGAGAATGCGAAGATAGGTGATCTCGCCCCCGTGAAAGCCATCGACAAATTCACAGTCGTTTGAACCAAGGGTTCGGGGATTGGTGCAGTCGAGCACAGCAATGCCCCTGGCTCGAAGCGCGTTTGCGAGCCCAAAACAGTGGGGATACTTCTCTTCCCTCTCCCGCATGGCTTTATACACCGATTCGGCCACAGGGGGTATCACCACATAGACCCGTATGCCCCGAGCGTGCAAACGGCACAAGAGCTCCGCAAGCGCGTCAAGATGGGCTGGATTGGGGGCTTGGATTCCTTTGGGCACATGGTAGAAGGCTTTCATGCCATGCACAACCTGGGTCAAGGTATCGCGAAACTGATAGTCAAAGGGCTTTTTTTGCCCGGTTGTCTCGGCAGTATAGTACCAGGATCCGTCCTGAGCAAAGCCGTCGTTGGTGGTCTGCGCCATAATACCAAAGCGATCAGCAAAAAAGCCATGCCCTGCGACCCCTAAAAACGGCGCAAAAAACTCGCCAACCGACAACTTCCCCTCAAAGACCCACTGCCAAAATTTCTTCAAATTGCTCAAAGAATACGTATAGGAGCCTGAGGTTGGGGGCTCAAGGGCAAAGGGATCCTTGTTCCATGCCGGCATAAACCACCAAAAGTCCAATCCTAAAATAATAGCTTCAGGCTTGTGGATGGCGAGCATGGCGTCGATGGTTGATCGAAGCACCGGAAGGTTGCCGGCAACGCCCCCCATATTGCAAAAGGGCTTGGTGAAGGAGGATTCGCGAAACTGCATAACCCGAGAACTGCCCAGGGCAACAATCGTGGGTTTTTTTTGCGCATAGAGACGCAATTTATAGTCGACAAAATCCTGGGACACCCCTGAGCCAAAGAGCACGCACGCATCCTCTGTTTGGCTGGCAACCGCCCGATCAACCGCAACATCACCTGAGCAAAAGAGCCAAAGCCAGGCATAGGGAAGAAGGAGGGCAAACCACACAAAACCAAGGAGACAAACAGACTGTGCCAGGATACGCAGAAAGTCTTTGGCACGCAGGATCTCGTCTGCTTTGGGCGTTTTGTGCGTGGTGGATCGTCGAAAAAACACCATGCAGCCTCCTAGTGGTCTATTTCATTCACATTGTAGAAAATTAGCTTCAAAGTGTTTTTTAGAGTACAAAAAAGTAGTCCCCAAAAAACAACATTTTTTAGATCTATCAGTCTCACTTTCAACGTAAGGTATTATTTTATATTTCTTTACATTTTTTAACTCATTTGCCTTACATTATGATGTTAAATAAAATGTAGACATATTTTCAATATTACAGCTTTTTTTACAATTGATTATTCTTACCAATATATTAATGCAATGGAGGATCAGCCTATCTGTAAACCATGGAAAAAACCTCTCTAAAACGATTCAAGGTAAGCTTAAAATCTACAAAAGTTCGTTTTTTCTGCCAGGAAGCCAGATGCTCTGCGAGCTGTTCGACAGAGGAAACTCCGTCCTTTTTCTAAAATATGAATGAAATGTGACACTAGAACTGAAAATAGAGAAAAGCCGGAGCCTCTTTGGACAAGACCAAACTCGCCACAAAGAGCAAAGAAAGCCCGATCGCCCACGCCTTTGTCAAACGGAACCTGAGCCAGGCTTGGAGGCTGGGATCTTTCTTGGCAAAGATTTCATGGGTGCAGGGGAATCCCCACACAAGGATGGCAGAAAGCCCCAGCAAAAACACGGGATACCACGACTGCACATAGTGGTTGGGCAGAAAACCCTGCAAGGTGCCGTCAAGACCGTCTGCAACAAAAGGCCCTGTCATCATGGTTTGCAAAAGCGTGCAGGCAGTCGAGAGACTCTCTGCCCGAAAAAAGACCCAGCAGCAATGCAGGCAGAAAAAGGTGAGGGCGATAAAGAAAATGCGGAAGGGCAAACGCTGTAAAACAGGAGCCACAGGCGTGTCCCGAATACTCTGCCGAAAGGCATGATTGATGGTCAGCATAAGCCCGTGCAAAGCGCCCCATACCAAAAAAGGCCAGCCAGCTCCGTGCCAGGCTCCGCCAATCACCATGGTCAGAAACAAATTGCCATACTGGCGAAGGCGGCCTTTGCGGTTGCCTCCAAGGGGAATATAGAGAAAATCGCGCAGCCACAAGCCAAGGGTTATGTGCCACCGCCGCCAAAAATCCACAATACCTGTGGACTTATAGGGCGAAATAAAGTTTTCCGGCAATTGGAGCCCCAGCATAAGACCAATGCCTATGGCCATGTCCGTATAGCCCGAAAAATCGAAATAGAGCTGAAAAGTGTAGGCGAGTGTGCCGAGCCAGGCCTCGCCTCCCAAGACAGGCCAGCCTTTTTCACAGGCGCCAAAGACGGCATTGGCAAGAGGAGCCAATCCATCGGCGATGATCAATTTTTTGCCAAGCCCCAAGATAAAGAGCGAAAAACCACTCGCCAGAGACTCCCAGGTGGGCTGCGGCAGACGATCGAACTGCGCCCCCATCTGCTCGTAGCGAACAATAGGGCCTGAGAGAATCACCGGGAAAAAGGTGGAAAACAGGGCGTGGCGGCCGAATCCTTCCGGCACAATGCTTCCTTTGTACACGCTCACAAGCCAGGCGATCTGGATAAAGGTGTAGAAGGAAATGCCCGGCGGAAGGGTTGGATGCGTCCAGGCAATGGGGGTGCCTGCCACCTGCCCCAAGAGTTCCACAAAAAAGGTCGAATATTTGCAATAGAGAAGGGGCAAAAGATTGCAAATCAGCGCCCCCACAAGGAGAGCCTTTCGCCTTCCTCCCATTGCCTTCGAGGAAAAACCCAAGGCAAAGGCGTAGTTGATACTGATTTGCACCGCAAGCAGGCAAAACGAAAGAGCATCGTTTATGAGGTAAAAGAGTGCTGAAAAGACAAGAAGCACCCAGGCCTCATGGGCAACCCCCATACTCGAGGCAATGCGGGCACTCACAAGAAAAAGGGGCAAAAAACACCACAGAAACAACGGTTGGGTGAAAAACACGGTTCAATACCCTTGCGATCACAGTCTCTGCCTCCCTTTGGGAGACAGTATCCAACAATTCCTCAACAGGCACAAAGACGATTCCCTCTCTCACCAACAGGGAATCATAAAGCAGGCGATACTAGATATCGATGCGCTTTGGTGATACGTATCACTTTGGCGTAGGGTATACCTACGCCCAACTCTGCATACTCTTACAAAGCTCTTCCCATGCAAATCTTCACCACTGATGCCGCGCAACTGTTCAGTTTTTTGCTCACCTTCATGCGCATAAGCATCGTTCTCTTCATGCTTCCCATCTTTAATACCAACAATATCCCCATGCAAGTGAAGGCCGCTGTGAGCCTGGTTCTCAGCCTCTCCGTGTGGCCCCATCTTTCGCTGCCGATTGCTGGGGTTCCCTTGCACCCCATTGGGCTTTCGCTCATGATCCTTGGCGAAGTCTTTATGGGACTTGTGCTTGGGCTTGCGATCAATCTCACCTTTATGGGCATCCAGGCAGGCGGGGAACTCTTAGGCTATCAGATGGGCTTTACCATGATCAGCTTTGCCGATCCTTTGACCGGCAACCAAACAGGCTCTGCGGCTTTTTTCCTGTGGATGGTCACTCTCATGGTCTTTCTCGCTCTGGACGGCCATCTCACCATGATCAAGGGCTTTTTTCAGAGCTTTGAACTCATTCCGCCAGGCCAGCTCTTTGTGACAGAGACCCTCTACCACCAGATTTTGACGCTCTCCTGCGAGCTCTTTACCTTGGCTATTAAAATCTGTGCGCCGGTTATGGTCGCGCTCTTTGCCTGCGAATGCGCCCTCGGCCTGGTCGCTCGCACATCGCCGCAAATGCACATTATGGACTTTGGCTTTCCTGTTAAAATCGGCATCGGCTTCTTTTTTCTCGGTATCCTTCTCATCATTATCGCGGATCATACCAGACATTTTATCGCGGGCATTGAAGGGCTGATGACCAATCTCCTTCGCAGCATGAGTCCCTTATTCAACTGAGGACAAAAAAGACCTGCCAGGATCATCCTGGCAGGTATCCCCTCTCTTACGCGAACTTGGCCAATTCGGCTTTGACGTTTTTGGCTTCAGCCATAAGAGCCTGTTGACGATTGGCATCAATATGCAGGGCTTTGCCCAGTGCTTCAAAATACGATTCTTCCATAAAATGGTCGATATCGACAATCACGCACGACAGACGAAAGAGATCGTCCGCCTGTTCCTGGTTCACCACGTCTTTGGCAAGAACACTGGGATCAATGGCCTCTTCCATAAGCTTGGCCATCACGGGTTGCACATCCTGATTGGGGAAAAGCTGGCCAACCATCAGTTCAATGCGCTTCTGCTCGGTTGCATCGATGTGGCCATCGGCACGAGCGGCAAAGATCATAGCGCGAAGGAGCTGAAGGGCAACAGGATCCACGGCTGCTTGCTGCGACCCTTGCTTGGCATCGAAAAAGGCATTGGGCGTTATGCCTTTTTCTTTTGCCCACTTTTGATAGAAATTCCAGGCAATGGCGCCCACGCCGAGCATGCCAGCAGCCCCTGCCACACCACGGGGCAAGACACTACCGAGCAAGGCACCCAAGGCACCGGCACCAGCCAAGCCCCCCATACCCTGGGGGATTTTCTGATTGAGCTGCTGTAAACCATCTCCGGCTTTGCCGGCAAGGGATGTCAAAACCTGGCGAACCTCTGGATTCGTCAAAATATCAAACAAGCCCATACACTTCTCCTTTGAGCACAACTACGCTCAACGCTCTTGGTCGCATGCGGCAATGGCTTTGGCAAAGCGGGCGAGGGTCTCTTCCTTCCCTAAAAAGGCCATGATCTCATGCAGATGGGAGCCCCCCATAAAGCCCATCAAGGCCGTACGCACAGGCGGCGCCACCTCCTTAAACTTCAAGCCATTCTGCGCCACATAGCTGTTCAACTGCTCGTCAATGGCTTCCTTCGTAAACGGTGTCAGCGCGGCAAAACACTGGGACAAGGCGCGCAAATGCTGGGCACCCGCTGGGGTGAAATGCTTTTTCGCGTCTTTTTCCACATAGTCAAGCGCCGAGGCTTCGACCAAAAGCGGTCGAAAACAGTGCGCAAGCCCCTTCAAATCCTGCGCCCGCTCGCGGAACATCACGCACAAGGCATCCATCCGCTCACCCGTTGGAACGAGAAGTCCCTCGCTGGCCACAAAGGGCGCAACGCGTTGGCCGAGCTGATCGAGAGGCAATGCCCGAAGATAGTGGGCATTCAGCCAGCTAAACTTCACATCGTCGAAACAGGCAGCCGAAGGATTCAAATTGCTGCCGTCAAAGTCCTTGATCAGTTCATCCAGGGTGAAAATTTCCTGATCCCCATGGGACCAGCCGAGCCGTGCCAGGTAATTGACCAAGGCCTCTGGCAAAAGACCGTCTTTTTCGTATTCGATGACAGCCTTCGCCCCATGGCGTTTGGACAATTTCTGCTTGTCCTTGCCCAAGATCATGGGCACATGGCCAAAGCGCGGAATGGGCAAACCCAATGCCTGGTAGAGGACGATCTGTTTGGGGGTATTGGGCACATGGTCATCGCCCCGGATAATGTGGGTGAGCCCCATGGTGTGGTCATCCACAACCACCGCCATATTATAGGTAGGCATGCCGTCGGCACGACGGATCACCATATCGTCCAATTCCTGTACATCCGTGGCAATGGGACCTTTCACCATATCGTCGAACACAATGCGACCGGTGTCAGGCAGACGCAAGCGCACACAATGCCCCTTGCCAGGTCCAAGATGGCGATCTCGGCAATGCCCGTCGTAGCGGGGTTTTCTGCCCTCGGCTCGGGCTTTTGCCCGCATGGCTTCCACCTCCTCAGGCGTACAGGAACAATAATAGGCATGCCCGCTTGCGAGCAACTGATCCACATAGGAGGAATAGAGCTCTGTGCGATCAGACTGGTAGAGCACGTCCCCGTCCCAATCGAGGCCGAGCCATCGCATCGAGGCGAGAATGGAGGTGGTGTACTCCTGTTTGGAACGCAGCGTATCGGTGTCTTCAATGCGCAGGCAGAAACGACCGCCATAGTGACGGGCGAGCAACCAGTTGAACAGGGCGGTTCTGGCACCCCCTAAATGGAGATGACCAGTAGGGCTTGGGGCAAATCGTGTCACAACATCCGACATTTCACTATCCTTGACAAAATCCACGCAAAAGGATTTTTGAGCCATTCTTGACAACACTATCCAAAAATATCTCTGAATAGTATCATGTATCATACATTACTGCATGATCTTCCCATAAAGGTATTAAAAACAAAATAATGATTTTGTGATACTTTGTCAAGATGGTTTAAGATAAAACAAAAAACCACATCTATCAAAATCCGAGGAAACTATGCAATCGATTGCTGTCATCAAATACGGCGGCCACGCCATGGATCATCCAGAGCTGGCTGCGAGCTTTGCCAAGGACATGGGCGCCTTAGCCAAGCATCATACGCAATGTGTCTTGGTGCATGGGGGAGGACCGCAAATCGCGAGCCTCCTTGCGCGCCTTGGCATCGAAAGCCACTTTGTGAACGGTCTGCGCGTCACCGACGCCCAAACCCTGGAAGCCGTTGAAATGGTGCTTTCAGGAACGGTCAACAAGGCTGTTTGCGCCAATCTTCTCAAAATCGGCGTTCAAGCGGTCGGCCTCTCGGGGCGCGACGCCAACATGCTGGTTGCCAAACAAGCGGATCCAAGCTTAGGCCTTGTTGGCACCATCACCCAGGTGCATTGCGAAATCCTTGTGCATCTTTTGCAGGCAGGCTTTGTCCCTGTCGTTGCTCCTGTGGCAAACGACGAACACTGCCAGCCCCTCAATGTCAACGCCGATACCGCCGCAGGAGCTGTGGCCGGTGCCTTGCGCGCTCAGCATTTTATTTTGATCTCTGATGTGCCAGGTGTTTTGGATCAAAACGGCAAACGCTTCGATACACTCGATTTCGCGGCTATCGAAGAGCTCAAACAAAGCGGGGTCATCACCGGCGGCATGATTCCCAAGGTGCAGGCCTGCGTTGCAGCCATTCAGGCAGGAGCTTCGCGTGCCATTATCCTCGATGGCAGAACACCCAACAGCCTCCGCGATGCCCTCATCAACGACACCATCTCAGGCACCCTCATCACCGCCTAAATCGCTATGGTGGATCCACCACGATTTGGGCACCTGTTTATACCACCAGGCGTTGGGATCCCGTGCTACAAGCGCCTCTCCCAGCGCCTTTCCCTCCTCTGTCACAAGCCGCTTCATAGCGCTCTCTAACCACGCCACCGCAAAACCATTGCCCCGCTCCCGCCACACCACGAGATTGGCGATCAAATCGAGCTGATCCGCATCCTGAGCCAATTTGGCCTCCAGACTGTCCCCCTGGCTAAAGGTCGTAAAAAGCGCAAGAAGATCGTCTTCCAAACCTGTGCCCTGCGTTGCGTCTTCCACTGCCCGCCTGGCGTCACTGGCGTTATAGCGGTGGTAGACGTAGTTGAAATCGCCGGTTCTGGCCTCGTGGAGGTCGTGGAACAGACACAAACTCACCACCTCATGCACCTTGGCCTTGGCCTTCCGTGCCAAGAGATAGCCGATCACCGCACAGCGGAACGAATGCTCGGCAACACTTTCACGGCCTGAGCCCAAAAACGGCCAGCCCGTGCGCGGGGTGTCTTTGAGCATGCCGCATTCAAAGACAAAGTCAGCCAATCGTTGCAATGTCTTTGCCTGATCATCCATACGAATTCCTTTTTTTTCTGTGCAAGACCGTCAGAACATTCTCTTGACGAAAGCGTGAAAAGCCTTATTTTTTTCCCAACCTTGGACACTCCAAGGTTGTCAACCCTTCCTATCAAAGGAGGTCGCTTTGAAACGTTCTTTAGCCATTGCACTCTCCCTTGTCGCCCTGACACTGTGTTCAGTGTCCTTTGTGGGCGCCTATCCCATGCACAATGAGGCTCCGTGCCAAGGCCAAGGCATGCCCTGCCCTGGTTTTCACGGCCAAGGCCAAGGCCAAGGCTATGGACCTTGCCAGAGCATCACTGCTGAACAACGGGCAAAATACTATGCCCTTATGGATGAATACGAACCCAGACTGCGGGAATTAAAAGATCAACTCTTTATTAAAAAGCAAGAATTGGAAGCCTTGAAAAAGGCCAATCAACCGGATGTCAACCAAGTTCGCGCGGTAGCGACCGAAATTGTGAAATTGCAAAACGCGAAGCGCGACCTGCAAAAGGTCATCAACAACCGCATCGCCAAAGAATGCGGCATCCAACGTCCGCAACGGCCGATCCCCGGTGTCGATTGTCCTTTTCCTGGACCTAAAGGCCCCGGTCCCAGAGGACCGATGGGACCAATGGGACCCATGGGGCCTGGTCCCATGAATCACATGTAAAACGTTCAAACGCCTCAGTTCATGAGGCGTTTTTTTTTACTCTACAAAGAGCTCAACATCCTGCCGCTTTTCAAACACAATCTCCTCAAGCCCCATCATACGCCATTTTTCTCGCATATCCCCACAATCGCCCCAAAAAAATCCCTGATACGAGGCGGGCAGACGAAGGGCGTACACGCGCTGTTTGCCTGCGCAGGCAAGCGTTCGAAGCACGGCCAGATACAAGGCCTTGGCCTTAACACGGGCTCCCAAGGCAGGGTGGACTGGGCCTGCCAGAATGCGCATGCTGGGTTCAAGCACAAGCCCCATACGAATAACCGGAACATGGTTGCTTTGCGCAATCACATAGCCTTTGGCAAGCGCGTCAATGGTTTGTTCCATTGTCCAGGGTTGATACAGACCCTCTCGAAAAAGGCGGGCGAGCATGGTTCCTTCAAGCACAAGGCAGGGATAAAAACGCAGCATGGATGCGCCAGCCGCGATGGCGACAGAGACATCGCGCACAAAAACATCCGCATCCACCCCAGGCATGCCTGGCAAAAGCTGCACACCCAATTGAAAGCCCGCCGCAAGCACGCTTTTGCAGGCAGCGAACGCGCCTTCTCCGGTGTATCCGCGCCGCGATTGCGCTAAGGCCGTATCCGAAAAGCTTTGAATGCCCAGTTCAATGCATGTGCAGCCGCTTTGCGCAAGGGCGTTCAAGCGATCGGGAGAAAGGGCATCGGGTCTCGTCGAACAGCGAAAGCCAGTAATGGCTCCTGCCTCTCTCAATGTGTGCGCCGTTGAAAGACACGCGGAAAAGGAATCGGTATCGAGCAGGGTGAAGGTACCGCCAAAGAAGGCGAGTTCCGGCTTGGGGGTCATGTGCTTTTGCAACTGTGCCTGCAGAGCCCGAAGACGGTCGAGGAGAGGGGGATTGGAGCTACATCCTGTCGTCTGATCCTGGGCGCAAAAAATACAGCGCTCAGGACATCCCTGAAACGGCAGAAAAAACGGGAGAAGATAGGGATGGCGTCGCTTCGAAGGAAAGGAAAAACGAAGCTTTATTGGATGGAGAGTCAAGGATACGTCCGTCAGATTTTGGCGCTACGATGCAGTTTTTCTTCCAGAAGTTCACAAATGATTTTATTGAGCCCCGGCAGATCCGGTTTTGACACCTGCCGATCCGCGCCAGCCTTGACCCCAATTTCGCGCACAGCATCGGTGATGAGGGAGGAAAACAGAATAACCGGCAATGCCTTGGTAAAGGGATTGCCCCGAACTTTTCGGGTCAGCTCATGGCCATCCATTTCAGGCATCTCGATATCGGAGATCAAAAGCTGCACAATGTCGGTGATTTGCTGATGGTTTTGGGTCGCTTCGGCTTCAAGCCCCATTAAATAGTCCCAGGCATCGCGGCCGCTCACAGCCGTTGTGACACGGAAGCCCGATTTTTCCAGGGCTGATTTGATAATATGCCGCAAGGAACTCGAATCATCCGCCACCAACAGATGGAATTGCTCGGCATCGTCGACCTTGGAGGTGTCCAATTCCGCTGTGGTCATATCGAGCCTTGAATCCAGACTGCCTAAGACCTTTTCCATATCGAGAATAAAGAGCACCTTTTCGCCAATGCGAAGAACCCCGGTTACGCTTTCGTTGGAATAGACATCGACATACTTGTTGGGCGCCTCAATTCTGTCCCAGGTGATTTGGTGGATATTGGCCACATTGGACACCAAGAAGGCCGATTGCACACTGCAAAACTCCGTGACAATGACCTTATTATTGGCTCTGGGGATCATCTTCTTGCCCATCCAGGCTGCCAAATCCAAAATCGGCAAGACATTGCCCCGCAAATTGAAGGTGCCAAGCACTGAGGGATCCTTCTGGCTCGGAAGACTGGTGATTCCGGGCTGGCGAATAATGCTCACCACCTTGGCCACATTGATGCCATAGTGGCCGGTATAGGTGGAACCATCGGGCAGTTCTTCTTCAATCAGAAACTCGATGATCTTGAGTTCATTATTGTGATCCTGGGTAAAAAGAATCTGACTCATGGCTCTTGTCCTTCCAAAAAGGCGCGTTCCTTCGGACGGAACACATCAGCAGTATCTGCTAGAGATTTTTGAACACTTTTTAAGACACAGTGCCCTTCATTTGTCAATGGGCGGCAAACTCCCCTTAGCCGGATTTTGCGCTTCCTTCAAGCCCAAGGCGCGGGCAACTCTCTCCAAACGGACAGCTATGGCATTTGGGGCTTCTCGCGCAGCAGATCTCCCGTCCAAACCACACCATACGATGGTTTAAATCGCCCCAGCTTTCTTGGGGAAAGAGCCGAACCAAGTCTTCTTCAATACGATTTGGATCCTGCTCCTTTGTCAGGCCAAGACGCGTGCTGATACGTTTGACATGGGTGTCAACCGCAAAGCCGGCATTGATCCCGTAGGCGCCGTACAAGACAACATTGGCGGTTTTTCTGGCAACACCGGGCAGGGTCAGAAGCTCTTCAAGGGTTTTTGGCACCGTGCCCTGAAAGGTGGTTTCGAGTCTTTTCGCTGTTGCAAGCAGGTGTTTGGCCTTCATCCGGTAAAAACCCGCAGGCCTGATCACCTCTTCGAGAGCGCCTTGATCTGCCTCGCTCATGGCCTTGGGATTGGGCCACGCGGCGAACAAGGCCGGTGTCAGCTGGTTGACTCTGGCATCCGTACACTGGGCGGACAAAATAGTGGCAACAAGCAGTTCAAAGGGGTTTGACGCGATCAGATTGGTTTTGGGCTGGGGATAGCGCTTGGATAAGGTGGCAAGAACGAGAGAGGGATCGACCATATACGCCTCACACGATACTGAGCGTCTTGGAAAAGCCCGCGTTCTCGACATACACTGTCCAATCTGCTACAACCAGGCTATCAATCCGTTCATTTTTTGGCCTTTGGAAGACCATTGACAACGAATGTCCCATTTCATTTCCTATAAAAGAGAAACGCCTAACGCGGAGCGGGTTGAGATGGAGTGTGGCACGACAGGGTACGGCTAGCGTTCTTCCCCTTCGCTCTGGGCAGTCTATGGCAACGCTATCAGCACGTATGGTGCTCACTGCTCTCTGGCCACAAATGACGGATTCAGGTTCTCCCAATTCCTCAGCCGAAGAATGGAATGTATCGGCTGGAGAATGTGAATGAAATAGACCACTCGGTATTCTCGCAGACTTTGATGCAAAAAACAATGCTCTGCTTTTGGGCGCCTACCATGCATACACCCTTTTCTTTCATTCCCGACTACGACGAAGCAACGCTCGAACGCATCCAAATCGAAGGCATCCGCAAAACCCTTGCCCAGGCACAAAAAAGCCCCCAATACCAAAAGATTCTGGGCGCATGCGGCGTGCAACCAGGCGATATTCAGCGTCTCGACGATCTCCAAAAACTCCCCACAACCGATGTCAACGATCTCAGGGAAGGCTATCCCTTGCCCCTTGTTTGCGTGCCCACAAAGGACATTGTCCGCATCCATGCCTCAAGCGGCACAACCGGCAAGCGAAAGATCCTCGCCTACACTCAAAACGACGTGGACACCTTGGCGTTGCAGATGGCCAGATGCTTCGAACTGGCTGGCTTAACCTGCGACGACATCCTCCAGGCAGCGGTTGGCTATGGCCTGTGGACAGCAGGAGCCGCTTTTCAGGCGGGCAGCGAAAAGATCGGCATGATGACCATTCCGGTAGGACCAGGCAATCTCGCCATGCATCTCGAACTGCTGCAGGATCTGCACGCAACCTGCTTTGGCGCCACTGCCTCTATGGCGCTCCTTCTGGCCGAAGAAGTGGAACGCAACAATCTGCGCAACCGTATTGCGCTCAAACGCATGATCTCGGGTTCTGAAACCCGCACGGAAAAAATGCGCCAGGCCATTGAGTCGAAACTGGGGCTTATCGGGAGCTATGATATTGCCGGCATGACCGAAATGTATGGGCCTGGCACAGCCATTGACTGCGACTACCACTGCGGACTCCACTATTGGGCTGATCTTTTCGTGCTTGAAATTCTCGACCCCCAAACGCTTGAACCCGTCCCAGACGGCGAGATCGGCGAAATGGTGGTCACAAGCCTTCGCAAAGAAGCCGTTCCCCTTATCCGCTACCGCACCCACGATCTTTCCCGCAAACTGCCAGGCACCTGCCCCTGCGGCCTTCGCATGCCCCGCCACGACGCCATCCTCGGTCGCTCAGACGATATGATTGTCTATCGGGGGGTCAACCTGTATCCAGGCCAATTCCATGCTGTCATCGCCCAATTTCCTGAACTGGGCGGCGAATACCAGGTGGAACTGACCCGCGATGCCCATGCCATCGACCATCTCACCCTTCGGCTTGAACGGGCGGACACAGCCACATCCGACAACGATGCCAATCTCGCACAAGCCCTTGACCAGGCTTTCCACCAGGCTCTGCTCACACGCATCGAGGTTGTCATCACCGACTACGCAAGCCTGCCCCGCACCTTCAGCAAATCCAAACGTATTATCGATCATCGCATCTAAACAGAGGTTCTATGGCCTACATCCTTGGAACAGCAGGACATATTGACCACGGGAAAACGTCCCTGATTCGGGCGCTGACTACGATCGACTGCGACCGCCTCAAAGAAGAAAAAAAGCGGGGCATAACCATTGATTTGGGCTTTGCCTGGCTCGATCTGCCCAACGGCGATCGCCTTGGTATTATCGATGTGCCAGGACACGAAAAATTCGTCCGCACCATGGTGGCCGGAGCCTGCGGTATCGATTTTGTACTCTTGGTCATTGCGGCAGACGAAGGGATCATGCCCCAGACACGCGAACACCTTGAGATCTGTCAGCTGCTTGGGATCAAACACGGCGTAGTCGCCCTCACCAAGATCGACCTTGTGGATGCCGAATGGTGTGCCATGGTGCGTGCGGAAATCGCCCAAAATCTCGAAGGCACGTTTTTGCAAGGGGCACCGATCATCCCTGTGTCTGCCACAACAGGAGAGGGGCTTACAACCCTGCGAGAGCACATCCTTGCTCTCATCCAAAGCCACACCCAAAGCCGACAAAACGATCTTGTGCGCATGCCCATCGATCGGGTCTTTACCATCCACGGCCATGGCACGGTTGTGACCGGCACCCTGCTCTCTGGCACGCTCACGGTTGGCGACAGCCTTGTTGTGATGCCCAAAGGCCTTGAAACCAAGGTGCGCTTCCTTGAGCGCCATGGAACACCCGTGACAACGATTGAAGCAGGCAGCCGATGCGCCATCAACGTGCAAGGCCTTGAAACAACCGATATCGCCCGGGGCGACACCATCGCCCGTCCCAAGACCCTTGTGCCTTCCACGCGCTTCTATACGAAAACAACCCTGCTTCAGCACGCGCCCACGCTCAAACAGCGCACAGAACTCCATTTTCATCTGGGCACCAAGGAATGTCTGGCCAAACTGCGCTTTCGGGATCGCCTCCGTATGGAGCCAGGCGAACAAGCCTTTGTGGAAGTGATCTTTGACCAGCCTCTGTGCGCGGTCTTTGGCGACAGGGCTGTGCTTCGCACAGGCTCTCCGCTGCGAACCATTGCTGGCTGCGAAATTCTCTGCCCCATTCCGCCTCTGTGGCCAAAACACCATCCTGACAAAGACCAGTATATCGCCACATGGCTCTCGCTCCCCACGCTCTCCGAGAACAATCCCAGCGAGTGCCTCGCTGTTCTCCTCGATCTCTTTGGTGTGCCAGGCCTCTCTGAGAGCGAACTCGCCCTTGCGAGCGGCCAAGAGACAAAGACGCGCACCAAAGCCCTCAAGACCCTTATGGAGAAAGGCGTCATCGTCTGCTGGGATACAGAGACCAAAAGCTATATCCACAAAAACCATCTCGCCAAACTTGTTTGTGATATCCTCGCCTATGCCCAGACCATCCACGATAAGGCTCCCTTATCGCCGCACTTTGCCAAGGAGGCCTTACTGGCGGCAACGGATTCTCTCCCCAAAAAGCTCTTTGCCTGCGCGATCGAGACCTGTATCCGCACAAAACGCCTTGTCGCTGACGGGGACGGGGTGCGCTTGGCAAGCCACAGCGTGACCCTCGATACCAAGGATCAAAACACAAGCCAGCAATTGCTGAAAGCCCTCCAAAAAACTCCTCTCACCCCGCCCAATATCAAGGAAGTACTGGAAAATGTGCGTCTTTCAGACAAAGAAGCCCTGCCTCTTTTGAACCATCTCACCCAGACAGGCGATATCATTCGGATCAATCCCACCCTCTATTACGCCAAAGAGGGATACGACGATATTATGGAACGTATTTACACCTGGTTCAAAGACCACGAAAGCCTGGACATCACCGATCTCAAAGGTCTTTTAGGGCTCTCTCGCAAATACCTTATTGCGCTTCTGGAATATATGGACAATACCCATATCACGGTTCGCGTTGGCAACAAACGAACCTTGCGGCAAACACGCTGAGGCTCGACGTGCGCACCCATCTTCTCGATCGCCTCAAAACCGATGCAAACGCTCTGGAGCACGGTGGTGAGAGCCAAACCGCCAAAAACCTTGTGCGTCTTTGGGAGGAGCTGGCTTCAGCTCATTGGTACCACGCTCCAATGAACCTTGCTCCAAGCTCGAATCTGCTCTTCTACGATCACACAAAACTCACCCAATACCCGCTTTTTATCACCACAGGCACCCCCATTGCCCATGCAGCCCTCATTACGTATGAGCCCACAGGGCTTATCAGCTACTGCTTTCGCTGTGATGCCAAAGGATGGATGTGGCCGTTTCTTGGCCTTTCCTTTTGCCTTGTGCCGAAAAAACGCATGGATATCGTGCCGGTTTTGGTGCATACATCTGCCACATCAACGACCTGGCAGAACGCCGCTCTTCGGGAAAGCATCGAGGAATTAGCCGTAATCGGGGCAGCCTTTGCCCTTGTTTGGGAAGGGATTTTGCCTGAAAAAGAAGCTCCGCTCAAAGTGCCAAAGCACAAAAAGGAGATAAAAGCCCCCATCCACCCCTCCTCCTTCGACAAAAGAGGACGCACAAAAAGGGTGAAACGGGGACAAAGCAGCGGCCAACGAGCGTAATTTTTTACCTTGGGAGAATGCTATTACGGTTCTCCAAAAATATCACGCCACTCAGGTAGTTTGGTATTTTTGCTCGTAATCAGTCTCAGTTCAGATGGCATTTTTGCCAAAGGTGAATATATCGGTCGGGATATTGTCCGACAAAGCGCTTCTTTTGATCTAAAAACCGCCAGTAGAAAAATAGAAGGTATTTCCTGGAAATACTGTCGTTTACTTGCTAAAAACGATGGTTATGGATATTCATACAATAGTTTAAAAAAGTGAGAAAAGAGGTATGGCTATCCAGCCACGGCGGGGCGGCCTTCCTCAGAATGGACACTGTTTCCAACTATCTCTACAACATCCCCTATGCCACTTTTGTGCCATTTTACTCCTTCAAGTGAGATATCGCGATCGCGTGAGGAATTTTCTCACTCACGAGCAGGCATGCCATCCATGTTGATTTTTGTCTTTCACTTTGCCTCATGCCTCAAACGAGCTTGTCCACGAGGAAAGGAACGTATGATACGTACAAAGACCGGCAAAGTGGCGTGATATTTTAGGAGAACCGTACTATGGATTGTGTTTTTTGCGATATCCTTGCCGGGAAAATTCCCTCGGCAAAGCTCCTTGAAACAGAGTCGCTCTACGCCTTCTTGGATATTGCCCCAGCCAACAAAGGCCATGCGCTCATCATCCCCCGCACCCATTGCCAAGACATCTTAGGCGTGGATCCCAAAATCGGCGAAGACCTGCTCAGCACCATGCAACGCATAGCCAGAGCCATTGTCAATGTCACCGGTGCCAAGGGCTTCAACATCATTCAAAACAACGGTCGTGTGGCTGGCCAAGAAGTCGACCACCTCCACTGGCATATCATCCCCCGTTTTGACCGGGCGGAGATGCCTCTGTGGAAGCAGGGCAAATACGAGTCCATGGATGAAATGATGCGCCTTGCCACAACCATCAAACTGCAAATTTAACGAAAAAAGCCTCCAAACACAGGCCAAAAGATCGCCCACAAAGCCCCTTTGCGCCAATGGATGGGGGCGTTTTTTGCATACGCTCTCTGTTTGCCTGGGAGGCTTTTGGGAAAAATAGACAATTCGCTTTTCGACTGAGTTTTTACTGATCCATTTCGAATAGAAAGATGCAATACCAGGGATGAAAATCAAGAAAAAGAACAATGGCAAAGAGTAAGGACATAATGGAGATACACATTCCTAAGAACTGCGTTTTCTCGGTTCGTGTGTCAAAATACGGTAGGGGGAACATCTGATTTCTCAAGAATGTTCTGCGTAAAAGATAGATATGAACTTGGGGAAGTCAGTAGTAGGGTGTGCGTCCAAAAGCTTGAGTGATACTTTGCCGACATTTGTCATGGATATAACCAAATGGCGTCCCGTTTTTGCCAAGGAGCGTGCCATGCGAGTTTCTGACCGCGTTTCAGCTATAACCCCATCAGTTACCCTCAGCATCAACAGCAAAGCACTGGCTATGCGCAAG